>NZ_JAQLXG010000013.1:0-69971 GCF_028321995.1 Faecalitalea cylindroides | reverse complement strand
TCCGCTGCCTGTCCGATCACGATCGGTCCCGATCCGATCACCAGGATCTTGTGTATATCTGTTCGCTTAGGCATTTTCACTCACCTCATTCATCATATCGACAAAGATATCAAATAATAAACGGCTATCTTGAGGACCAGCACTTGCTTCTGGATGGAATTGCGCAGAGAAACATGGATATTGTTTATGTTTGACACCTTCACAACTCTTATCATTCAAAGCCTGATAAATCATTTCTAACTGCGTATCTTTCAGACTGTCTATATCAACTGCATAACCATGGTTTTGAGATGTGATTTCAATAGTTCCGTTAGTTAAATTAATAACAGGATGGTTTCCTCCACGGTGACCGAATTTTAATTTATATGTTTTAGCTCCACATGCTAAAGAAATTAGCTGATGGCCTAGACAAATACCAAACACGACGGTTTGTGGAATCAATTCACGAATGGTATCCAAGACTTCAGGAAGATCTTCCGGATTACCAGGTCCGTTGGATAACATAACTCCATCTGGGTGAAAGCTCATGATCGTTTCACTTGAAGTGTTATATGGAACAACAATCAAGTCACATCCACGTTTAGAAAGTTCACGGACGATATTTAATTTTGCTCCAAAGTCGATCAAAACAACTTTCTTCCCTGTGTTTGGAACAGGATAAATTTTGTTTGTAGACACATGAGAAACTTGATCATGTAGATAATCGGTATTTTTAAGCGTTTCTACCACTTTATCGATATCTGCATCTGGATTGCATAATGTGGCTCTCATTGTACCTTCTTCACGTATTTTTAATGTGATTGCTCTTGTATCTACATCATAAATACCAGGAATATTGTGAGCTTTTAAGAAACTGTCAAGATTTTGTTGAGATCTCCAGTTACTTGGTTCTTCACAATAATCTTTGACCACAAAACCAAATACCACAGGATCAATGCTTTCATAATCATCACGGTTAATCCCATAGTTACCAATCAATGGATATGTCATCATGACAATTTGTCCATAATAAGAATTATCGGTTAAAATTTCCTGATATCCAGTCATTGATGTGTTGAATACCAGTTCTCCAATGCGGAAGTTATCGCTACCGAAGGCTTTTCCGCGATAAACACTTCCATCTTCTAATACTAATAATCTTTCCATGTTGCTCGTCCTTTCTATATACGATTTTTCATATAAATTATAACAGATTCTATGATAAACATGATGAAAATATCATTCGTCATGCCTTAAAAAAAGATCAGCAATCAATGAATTGATTCAAGAATTGCCAATCTTAATGAAAATGATAAAAACAGCCTTTCCTTTCAAGGATAAAAGGGCTTTTGAAGGTCGTTATAGTGTTTTTAGATATTAACAAACTATGTATCATAGAAACCTCCCAAAAAAATGTACAACAATTGTACATTTTTCCTGCATGTCATTTTATCATAATTATATTTTTATTCAACAATTTTTTTATAACTATATAGCTCTGTTGGATATTGCTTATCAAAACAAGCTGTACATAAGCCTGTACCGCCTTTGATCTTACATAAATCTTCAACATTTAAAAACTTCAAAGAGTCTGCCTGTATATACTCTTTTAATTCGTCCACGTTCATTCGTGAAGCAATCAATTCTTCTTTTGTGGAAGTGTCAACGCCATAGAAACAAGGTGAACAGATCATTGGAGAAGCAATACGCATATGAACTTCAAGGGCACCTGCTTCTTTTAAAAGACGAACAATGCGTTTAGAAGTGGTTCCACGAACGATGGAGTCATCGATCAATACAATTCGTTTGTTTTCGACAATGCTGCGAATTGCAGAAAGTTTCATACGAACTCCACGATCTCTAAGTTCCTGTGTTGGTTGAATGAAGGTTCTGGCTACATATCGATTTTTGATAAGACCCATTTCATAAGGCAATCGTCTAGCTTCTGCATATCCACTTGCGGCACTGATTGAAGAATCTGGAACACCAATGACAATATCCGCTTCTAGATCTTTATCGTATTCAGCAAGCAATACACCGGATTTTTTTCTGAAAAGATGAACATTAATTCCATCCAAGGTACTATCCGGACGAGAAAAATAAATATATTCCATGGCACATAAACAATGTTTGATATCATTTGTATAGCTGAAGTGTTCAACTTTTCCATCTGAAAATTTAACGATTTCACCAGGTTTGATATCAACGATATCTGTTCCTGCGATAACATCATAAGCACAGGTTTCTGAGCTAATACAATATCCATCTTGAACCTTGGCATATGATAAAGGTCTTAAACCATATTTATCGCGAACGGCATAAATGCTGTTTTCACTCATGACAAGAATGGCAAAGGCACCTTCCATCATTTGCGCAGTTTTTTGTATTTTTTCTAGTAAGGAACCTTTTTGTCGTTGAATCAAATGTAATACGATTTCACTGTCGCTGGTTCCTTGAAAGATGCTTCCTTCATCTTCCATTTTACAGCGAAGTTCTTTGGCATTTACGATCTGCCCATTATGTACAAGGGCTAATGTCCCCTTGTGGGAAACAGATAAAAATGGCTGTACATTTTCAATCGTGTTACCACCGGCTGTTGTATAACGAACATGTCCAACAGCTATGTCTCCGTTAAATTTAGACAAAGACTCTTCGTTGAAAACTTCTGAAATCAATCCTTTTCCCTTTTGACAAGATATATTCTTTCCATCTGAAACGGCAATGCCACATCCTTCTTGCCCTCTATGCTGCAAAGCGTGAAGTCCATAATACGATAAGGCTGCTGCTGAAGATACTCGATACGCACCAAATACACCACATTCTTCATGTAATTCATCAAACATAGTACTCAACTCCTTGAATTATAGTGTGCATTTTATGCTTTTCTGTTAAGTGTGTCAATAAAAAATTTTCATTTAAAAAAACTTATTGAC
The DNA here is from genome assembly GCF_028321995.1 of Faecalitalea cylindroides. Taxonomy (NCBI): domain Bacteria; kingdom Bacillati; phylum Bacillota; class Erysipelotrichia; order Erysipelotrichales; family Erysipelotrichaceae; genus Faecalitalea; species Faecalitalea cylindroides. The sequence goes on along the minus strand of NZ_JAQLXG010000013.1, from coordinate 67,059 downwards.
ACACAAAAGAATAAAGATGTATTATCTAAAAATAAAGAAACAAAGGCGTTTCACAAACAGGGGCATTCCCTCTTTTTGTGGACGCTTTTTTTAATTGAAGGAGGTTTTTATGGCAAAATTTATTTTTGTAACAGGAGGTGTTGTTTCTGGTCTGGGAAAAGGTATTACGGCAGCAAGTTTAGGACGTATCTTAAAAGCTCGAGGTCTTAAGGTAACATCACAAAAACTAGATCCTTATATTAATGTCGATCCCGGAACAATGTCTCCTTTTCAACATGGAGAAGTGTTTGTAACCGATGATGGTTTGGAAGCCGATCTTGATTTAGGACACTATGAACGATTTATTGATGAAAATTTGAATCAATACTCTAATTTGACAACAGGTAAAGTGTATCAAAGCGTGATTCAAAAAGAACGAGAAGGAAAATATTTAGGACAGACTGTTCAAGTGATTCCCCATATTACAGATGAAATCAAGTTATTTATCAAACAAGGAGCTTCAAGTTCTGATGCAGATATTGTCATAACAGAAATTGGCGGTACTATTGGTGATATTGAAAGCATGCCTTTTCTAGAAGCAGCTAGACAGATGGTATTAGAAGTAGGACATGAAAACTGTCTGTTCATCCATGTCACATATGTTCCCTATCTTTCAGGTAGTAAAGAATATAAATCCAAACCAACACAGCATTCTGTAAAAGAACTTCAATCATATGGGATTCTTCCAGATATCATAATTGCCAGATGTGATAAACCCATTCCGGAGGCTGTTTTAGATAAAATCCAGCTATTCTGCAATGTACAAAAAGAATGTGTGATCCAAAACATTACTTTAGATTCACTTTATGAAGTTCCTTTGATGTTAGAAAAACAAGAAATGGCACAACGTGTGCTGGAACATTTACATTTATCATGCAATGAACCTGATCTAGATGATTGGAAAAAATTATGCGATCGAATTGTAAATTTAAAAAGTGAAGTGAATATTGCATTGGTTGGAAAATATGTACAGTTTCATGATGCCTATTTAAGTGTTAGTGAAGCTTTGATCCATGCCGGCTTTGACAACAATGTAAAAGTAAAAATCCATTGGATCGATTCTGAAAGTGTCAAACCAGAAGAATTTGATCACGTATTTAAAGATATTCAAGGAATTATCTTACCAGGCGGATTTGGTCATCGAGGAATTCAAGGCATGATCGATATCGCAACCTATGCGTATGATCACAAGATTCCGTATTTTGGAATTTGTTTAGGAATGCAGATAGCCGCAATTGCTTTTGCGCGAAATGTATTAGGATATAAAGATGCCAATAGTTTTGAATTTGATCAGTCCAGTACACATACGATCATTGATTTTATGGCAAACCAAAGTGATAAAATCCAAAAAGGCGGAACGATGCGATTAGGTGCTTATCCTTGTGCAATTGCACAAGATTCTTTATTGGAAAAGATTTATCAAAAATCAATGATTTCAGAAAGACATCGTCATCGCTATGAATTTAATAATGAATATCGAGTTGAATTTGAAAACAATGGTATGCTTATTTCAGGTACCAGTCCCGATAAGCTGCTTGTAGAAGCAATTGAAGCTAAAGATCATCCATTCTATATTGGAGTTCAATTTCATCCTGAGTTTAAGTCACGTCCAAATCGTGCCCATCCTCTTTTTAAAGCGTTTATCAAACAAAGTATGCAAACAAAAAAGGCAAACCTTAAGTAGTTCGCCTGGATAATAATGATCTTGCGATTTCAGTTATGGATACTCTTGTGTCCATAGCTGTTTTTTCTAGATACTTATGAGCTTTTTCTTCACTCCAATTATAGTCCTGAATCAGATAAAGTTTCGCTTGATAGATAATTCGATCCTCCTGTCTTTGTCTTTTTAATTTTGCAATTTTTTGTTCATAATAGTTCTTTTGCAGAAGATATGTTTCAATCATACAAATACTTTGATATATCGTCATCGAGTTTGTTGGAATCGCATTTACAAAGATTTCCTGCTCTTGTGTCTTATAAACAACCTGGTCAAACATTTCTCTTTTTACAAACAAGCAGACCGGAATATGATACATAGAGCTGACTTCGACAGCTAAATTTATTCCATGTCCATCTGCAATGCCTAGACAGACAATACAGTAGGTAAAAGAGCGAGTACGCAATTGTTTTTTGGCCTCTAGTGAACTTTGAACAATGGTAATATCTGTTTTTACTTCTAATAACGATCGAATGGTATCTATGATATTTTTTGATTGTGTGATCAAAAGGGCTGATTGTTTAGAAGTCTTCATCTGAACCATTTAAATACGTTTTTAAAATTGATTCAGGTACATATTGTTTGATAAAATCACTTTTACTGGCAAGATCCATTGCTTCTTTTAAACTGGAAGGTAAAGTACGATTAATGTAATGTTTTTGTACTTGTTCTAAATCTAAATTAGAATCAATACCATCAAGTCCAGCATAAATCAATAACATGTAAGATAGATAGGGGTTTGATGTAGAATCCAATGATTGGCATTCAAACATATCTTGACGATACTGAGGATAACGGATAAGCTGATTTCTTAAGATTGATGAACAAACAACAAATTTAGGAGCTCCTTCATGATTTAAGCGATCGTATGATTGTTTACAAGGATTAAAGAATAATGTCATTTCTTCGATATGAACAAGGATGCCGGCAATAAAGCTTTTGACTTTGGAAGGTTCACTTAGATAGACTTGAACTCGAACTCCATTGCCTGGCTTATCTTTTAAAGGTTTAGGTGAAAAGTCAGCTTCTAGGCCATGAAGCGATGCAACACTTCGTACGACCCATTTAAAGGTCTGGGCATCATCGGCAGCTTGAAGTGGATCATTTTTTCTAAAATCAATTTCGTTTTGGCCCGGCCCTTTTTCATGATGGCTAGCTTTAGGCTCGAGTCCCATATCGGATAAACTAAAACATATCTCACGACGGATATTCTCGCCTTTGTCTTTAGGAAAAACGTCCATATAACTTCCATGATCAATTGGTGTTTTTGTGGATACCCCATTATCGTCCATATGAAATAAATAAAATTCAAACTGTGTCGCAAAATCAATGTTCAATTTGCGCGATCTTAATTCCATGACGGCTTCTTTTAATAAGTTTCGTGTGTCTTCACAATAAAGATTCCCATTGGCATCTTTAATGTCACAATAAAGACGAATGACAGCACCATCCATGGAACGCCATGGCAATATTGTCAGTGTTGAAGGATCTGGAAATAAGAAGAGATCCTCTTTTCCTTTGATATCAAATCCTTTTATATTAAAACGATCAAATGAAATACCTTTTTCAAAAGCTTTAGGTAATGCATCTGGTTGAATTGCAATGTTTTTTTGATTTCCAAACGCATCAAAAAAAGCTAAACGAATGAACTTCACATTTTCTTCCTCGATAAAACGAAGACATTCTTCTTTATTAAACATAGTAAAGCCTCCTTTAATATGTATGTTATTAAAGCATAATTTACATAATACTTTCAACAATTTTCACAAATTTTCATTTTTTTGTTGACAAAGAATTTCAAATGCGTATAATTAGCGACATAGAAAAGGCAAAGGTGCCAATTAGCTTGATGCTGATAGGTATCTTTGCCCTTTTTTTATGGGAGGAATACTATGAAAACAAACGTCACAGAGATTTTCGCAAGTAAAGTTTTTAATGAGGAACAGATGCAGCAACGTCTTGCAAAAGACACATTTAAAGAGCTGCAAAAAACGATCCGAGATGGAAAGCCTTTAAATATTAAGATTGCCAATGCGGTAGCTCATGCTATGAAAGAATGGGCCTTAGAAAATGGGGCTACTCATTTCACACATTGGTTTCAACCAATGACCGGTGTGACCGCAGAAAAACATGATAGCTTTATCACACCAAGCGAAAAAGGAAAAGTCATAATGGAATTTTCTGGTAAGGAATTAATCAAAGGAGAACCTGATGCCTCCTCATTTCCTAATGGAGGTCTACGTGCCACTTTTGAAGCTAGAGGGTATACCGCGTGGGATCCAACATCATATGCTTTTATCAAAAACGATGTATTATGCATTCCAACTGCCTTCTGTTCTTATTCAGGTCATGCCCTAGATAAGAAAACACCACTATTAAGAAGTATGGAAGCTATCAATAAAGAAGCATTACGAATCCTTCATTTATTTCATCACGATGATGTCACGATGGTCAAAAGCACAGTAGGACCTGAACAAGAATACTTTTTGGTTGATATCGAACAATACAAACAGCGAAAGGATCTAATTTATACGGGTCGTACATTGTTTGGTTTACCTGCTCCTAAAGGACAAGAGATGGAAGATCACTATTTTGGAACGATCAAGTCCAGGGTTCAAACTTTTATGAAAGAACTGAACACTGAACTTTGGAAATTAGGTGTTTTGGTCAAAACGGAACATAACGAAGTTGCACCGGCTCAATATGAATTAGCTCCTATCTTCTCTACCAGCAATATTGCCACTGATCATAATCAATTGACCATGGAATTGATCCAGCGAATTGCAAAAAAACATGGCTTGGTCGCTTTATTGAATGAAAAGCCATTTGAAGGAATCAATGGTTCAGGGAAACATAATAATTTCTCTTTATCAACTGATACAGGGATCAACTTACTAGAACCTGGAGAAACACCATATGAAAATGCACAGTTCTTACTTTTCTTATGTGCCATTATTAAAGCGGTTGATGAATATCAAGACTTGCTGCGTTTAAGTGTGGCCAGCGCTGGAAACGATCATCGACTTGGAGCTAATGAGGCACCACCGGCAATCATTTCTATTTTCTTAGGAGATGAACTGACAGAAGTATTAGAAGCGATTGAAAAAGGTATTAGTTATGATGGAAAAGATCGAGAGTTTATGAAGATTGGAGCTCACGTCTTGCCTAAATTCACAAAAGATACGACCGATCGAAACCGAACAAGTCCATTTGCCTTTACCGGCAATAAATTTGAATTCAGAATGCCAGGAAGTGCTTCATCCATTGCGGGATGTAATATTTGTTTAAATACAGCTATTGCAGAAGAACTTAGACAGTATGCAGATATTTTAGAAAGTGCCCATGATTTTGAAAGCACACTTCATGCTTTGATCCTGGATACGATCAAGAATCATAAACGTATCATCTTTAATGGAAATGGATATGATGATTCCTGGATCCAGGAAGCTGAAAAACGTGGTTTATTAAATCTACGTACGACACCAGACGCACTTCCATACTTTGTACATGAGAAGAATATCGAATTATTTGAACGTAATAAAGTATTGAATCGAGAAGAAATTTATTCTCGTTATGAGATCATGATGGAAGAATACACGAAGACAATCAATATTGAAGCTTTAACAATGATCAATATGGCACAAAAAGAAATTCTTCCAGCTGCTTTGAAATACAGCAAGCATTTAGCTCAAAGTGTAAAGCTTAAACGGGATATTTCTACACTGATCGATACAGAATATGAAGAAGTTAATTTAACCAGACTTTCAAGCTTATTGACACAGGCTTATAAGAACGTTTTAAAACTTCAAGAATCAGTGGATACGTTAAAAGGAATCGATGATTTTGAAAAAGCTGCTTTCTTTGTTCGTGATACTTTGATTTTAGATATGGAACAATTAAGAAAACCATGTGATGAAATGGAAAGCATTGTATCAAGTCAAGATTGGCCTTTCCCTACTTATGGAAAACTATTGTTTGGAATTATTTAAATATACTATCAGATCTATTTACGTAGATCTGATTCTTTTTAAAGGAGTAGATAACTATGTGTACCGTAATTGGATATCAAGGAAACAAAGATGCAAAAGATATACTCATACAAGCTCTGCAAAGAACGAAGTCAAGAGGTCCCGATGATCAAAGGATCGAATCTTTTGGATCGTGCATGCTTGGTTTTCAACGATTGGCAATCATGGGACTCACTGATGAAGGGATGCAGCCATTTCAGTTAAATCAGGACGCCCTGGTTTGTAATGGTGAAATTTACGAGTTTCGAAAGATTAAAAATGCATATATAGAAAAAGGAATTCAATTTAAAAGTGACAGTGATTGTGAAATCCTATTATATATGTATCAAGAATATAAATGTGAAATGTTTAAAAGATTGGATGCTGAATTTGCCTTGATCCTATATGATCATGAAAGTGATTCATTGATTGCAGCTAGAGATCCGATCGGAATTCGTCCTTTGTTTTATGGATACGATTCCAACAACAATATCATATTTGCTTCAGAAGCAAAGAATCTTATATCCATCGTTAAAAAGATTATTCCCTTCCCTCCTGGACATTATTATAAGGGTGGAAAATTTGTTTGTTATAGAGATATCTCTCATGTAGATTCTTTTAAAAGTGGAACTCTAGATTTTATATGCAAACCAATTCATGATCTTTTGATACAGGGAGTTCATAAACGACTTGATGCCGATGCTAAAGTAGGTTTTTTATTAAGTGGTGGTTTGGATTCCAGTTTGGTTTGTGCTATTGCTTCAAGAATATATGATAAACCAATTCGAACATTTGCCATTGGTATGAAAAAAGATGCCATTGACTTAAAATATGCTAAAGAAGTAAGTGAATATATTCATTCCATTCATACTGAGTTTATTATAACGAAAGAAGATGTAATTAACGCATTAGAAGAAGTGATACAGATCTTGGCTACATATGATATAACGACCATCCGAGCTTCGATTGGAATGTATCTTCTTTGTAAAAAGATTCATGAAACAACTGATATCCGTGTTTTGTTAACTGGTGAAGTTAGTGATGAATTATTTGGCTACAAATATACAGACTATGCACCAAATGCCCTAGCTTTTCAACAAGAATGCGCAAAACGTTTGAAAGAACTATATATGTATGATGTATTAAGGGCCGATCGCTGTATCAGTACAAACTCTATGGAAGCAAGGGTTCCTTTTGGTGATTTGGATTTTGTTCAATATGTCATGTCGATCGATCCTGAACTAAAGATGAATACCTATAATAAAGGAAAATACTTACTTCGCTATGCATTTAAAGAAGATGCGCTTTTACCTGAACATATACTGATGAGAGAAAAAGCTGCGTTTTCTGATGCTGTAGGTCATTCTTTGGTAGATGATCTTAAAGCGTATGCACAAACAAGGTATACCAATGAAGAATTTCATGAAAAAATCAAAAAATATACATTTGCACCTCCCTTTACCAAAGAATCCCTTTTATATCGAGAGATCTTTGACAAATACTATCCAAATCAAGAAAGCATGATTAAAGGATACTGGATGCCAAATAAAGAATGGAAGAACTGTGATGTCTTAGATCCATCTGCCAGGGTCTTGGCAAATTATGGAGACAGTGCAAAATAAATAGAAAGGTGAAACTATGAGCTATAAGAATGAACATGATGCTTGTGGAATTGGTGCCGTTGTTCAAATTGACGGTAAGGTAAGTCACGATGTAGTGGACAATGCATTATCGATCGTCGAAAAATTAGAACATAGAGCTGGTAAAGATTCCACCGGAAAAGTTGGAGATGGCGTAGGTATCTTATTGCAGATATCACATTCATTCTTTAAACATGTGTGTAAGGAAATAAATATTGAACTGCAAAAACCTAGAGACTACGCTGTAGGAATGTTTTTCTTTCCCAATCATATGTTAGAAAGAAATCAAGCTAAAAGATTATTTGAAACGATCGTTTCTAATGAAAACTGCGAAGTCTTAGGTTGGCGCAAGGTCAAAACAGATGCATCTATTTTAGGTAAAAAGGCACTTGCCTGTATGCCTTATATAGAACAAGTCTTTATCAAGAAGCCAGATTTTGTATCGTCAGATCTTGAATTTGACAAATTATTATATGTAATACGAAGACAATTTGAAAAAAGTTGTCCAGATACATATGTAGTTTCATTATCTTGTCGAACGATCGTATATAAAGGAATGTTTTTGGTCGATCAACTTAGAAAATTTTATCTAGATCTTGATGATCCAAACTATAAAAGCACAATTGCCATTGTACATTCCCGCTTTTCAACGAACACGACTCCAAGCTGGCAAAGAGCACATCCAAATCGTTTGATTGCCCATAATGGAGAAATCAATACGATTCAAGGAAATATTAACCGTATGCTTGCACGTGAAGAAAGCATGAGTTCAGATTTTCTAAATAAGAACAAAAATAAGATCTTACCAGTGATCGATCCAAAAGGTTCGGATTCGGCAATTTTAGATAATACGTTGGAGTTTTTGATGATGAATGATATTGAACTTGCTAAAGCTGTCATGATCACAATTCCTGAAGCCTGGAAGAATTCCTTACAGGATTCCTTAAAAAGAGATTTTTATCATTATTACGCTACGATGATGGAACCATGGGATGGGCCAGCAGCCATTTTATTTAGTGATGGAGATGTTTTAGGCGCAGTCCTAGATCGCAATGGGTTACGACCAGCTAGATATTATGTAACGGACGATAATATGTTGATCTTATCAAGTGAAGTTGGTGTCTTAGATGTTGATGAGAAAAAAATATTAAAAAAATCACGTTTACAGCCGGGAAAAATGTTATTGGTGGATACCAAGAATAAAGAAATTATTGACGATGAAACAATCAAAGATCGATATGCTTCAAACAATCCTTATGGTGAATGGCTGGATGGTTCTTTATTAAAACTAAAAGATCTTAAGGCAACCGATAAAAAAACAGTAAAGCTTACAACACAAGAACGACAATCGCTATATAAATATTTTGGTTATACATATGAAGAAGTAAATGATTTGATTTTGGAAATGGCCAGGATACAAAAAGAACCAACCTTTTCCATGGGAACCGATGTTCCTTTAGCAATTTTAAGTAACCTTCACCCTTCCCTATTTCATTACTTTAAACAGCGATTTGCTCAGGTAACCAATCCTCCAATTGATTCCATTCGTGAAGAAATCATTACCGATACAACTATTTATGTAGGACCAAATGGAAACATACTTAAAGAGAATAAAAATAATTGTAAAGTTTTAGAGATCAACAATCCAATACTGGATGCAAGAGATATGGATAAGATCAAACATCTAAATAATAATACGCTTGTTCCTCAAGTGATATCTCTATTGTATTATCGAGGCATGCCATTAAAAGAGGCTATGGAAGAATTGTTTGTTAAATGCGACAAAGCGTATCATGAGGGAGCCAATATATTGATCTTATCAGATCGCGGTATTGATGAAAGTCATATGGCCATCCCTAGTTTACTTGCTATTTCAGGTTTAGAACAACATTTGATCAAGACAAAAAAAAGAACGTCTGTATCGATCGTACTTGAAAGTGGCGAACCACGTACTGTACATGAGTTTGCCTGCTTATTAGGATTTGGGGCAACCGCGATTTATCCATATTTGGCTCATGAATGTATTGAAGAAAATATCGAAAAAGGTAATTTGGATAAAGAAGTTTCGATTGCGATTAAGGATTATAATTTAGCTGTTCTACACGGAATTGTAAAGATTGCCGCAAAAATGGGTATTTCAACACTTCAATCTTATCAATCCGCCCAAATATTTGAAGCAGTCGGAATCAGTCAGGAAGTTATTGATCAATATTTTACCAATACAATATCTACGGTTGGAGGTATTGGTTTAAAACAAATTGAAGAAGACTTAACATACCATCATAAAAGAGCCTTTGATGTGCTTGGTTTAAAAACAGATATGAGTTTAGACTCAATTGGATTTCACAAGCTTCGTTATGGTAGACATACCGAAGATCATTTATACGATGCTAAGACCATTACCCTGCTTCAACAAGCAGCCCAGACAAATGACTATCAGCTTTTTAAACAATATACCCATCGTTTGCATAATAAAAAGATCATGCATAATTTGCGCGATAGCTTTGAAATTTTCACAGATGCATCTCCTATTCCTTTAGATGAAGTTGAATCTGAAGAAGAAATTGTAAAACGTTTTAAAACTGGTGCAATGTCGTATGGATCTATATCTAAAGAAGCACATACCTGTCTAGCGGTTGCGATGAACCGTCTTCATGGTAAATCCAATACGGGTGAAGGCGGCGAAGACCCTAAACGATTCCATACAGAAGAAAACAGCGCCATCAAACAAGTGGCAAGTGGTCGTTTTGGTGTAACAAGTGAATATTTGATCAATGCACAAGAAATACAAATCAAAATGGCTCAAGGTGCAAAACCAGGTGAAGGAGGTCATTTGCCTGCGCAAAAGGTATATCCTTGGATTGCCAAAACAAGACATTCTACGCCAGGTGTCTCACTGATCTCACCTCCACCTCATCATGATATTTATTCAATCGAAGATTTAGCTCAATTGATCTATGATTTAAAAAATGCTAATGAAAAAGCGCGAATTTCTGTAAAACTAGTTAGTGAAGCTGGTGTAGGAACCATCGCATGTGGTGTTGCCAAAGCTGGTGCCACTGTTGTTTTGATCTCCGGATATGATGGTGGTACAGGAGCTGCAGGACAAAGCAGTATTCATCATGCAGGCCTGCCTTGGGAATTAGGCCTGGCTCAAGCCCATAAAGATCTTATTGATAACGATTTAAGATCACGCGTTATTTTGGAAACAGATGGTAAATTGATGAGTGGAAGAGATGTTGCGATTGCCGCATTGTTAGGTGCAGAAGAATATGGTTTTGCGACTGCCCCTTTGGTTGTTATGGGATGTCGTATGATGCGAGTATGTAATCTGGATACTTGTCCTTTTGGAGTGGCTACACAAAACCAAGAATTACGAAAACGTTTTAAAGGTAAACCAGAATACGTTATAAACTTTATGCATTTTATTGCCAGAGAACTAAGAGAAATCATGGCAGAACTTGGAATGCATACTCTTGATGAAATGATCGGACGACAGGATTTATTAAAGATCAAAAAAGAATTGAAACCAAGACAGGAACTGTTGGAGCTTGAAAAAATCTTAACAAGCAATATGAATATCCATCATGAAGAGATGAAAACGTATGATTTTAAACTAGAAGAAACCCTGGATAAACGTATGATCATTCCTCATTTTACGCAAAATAACTCTCAATTAGAAGTAGCAGTCAATTGTACGAATCGTTCAATAGGTACTCTATTTGGTTCTTATATTACACAAAGCCAGGGAAATGATGTAAAAGAAGATACATATCAAATCAAATGTGTTGGTGGTGCCGGACAGTCTTTTGGAGCCTTTGTTCCTTCAGGAATAACTTTACATTTAATTGGAGATGCTAATGATTATTTTGGAAAAGGTTTATCTGGAGGAAAGCTTATTGCCTCTTTGCATAAAGATTCTAAATTAAAATCGAACGAAAATATTATCATAGGCAATGTAGCTCTCTATGGAGCAACCAGTGGAAAAGCTTTCATTCAAGGTGTTGCTGGAGAAAGATTTGGAGTTCGCAATTCAGGGGCTACGATCGTTTGTGAAGGTTGTGGAGATCATGGCCTGGAATACATGACAGGTGGTATTGCCTTGCTTTTAGGAAAGACCGGTAGAAACTTTGCGGCTGGTATGAGTGGTGGAATCGCCTATGTATACGACAAAGATCATGATTTGTATAAACGATTGAATAAAGAAATGGTCATCATGAATGAAGTGGAAAAAAAGACGGATATCGAAACGATTCATGCGCTGATGAAGGAACACTTCCAATATACAGGTTCACAAATTGCTAAACAATTATTAGATAACTTTGAAGAGAGTTTAAAAGATTTCAAGGTCATTATTCCTCATGATTATCTAAAAATCAAAGAGAAAATAAAGTCACTATGTGACAAGGGCTTTAGTCAAAATGAAGCCGAGTTACAGGCATTCCAGGAAATCTTTGAACAAAAGGAGGTGTAATACATGGCAGATATACATGGATTTATAAAATATGATCGCAAAGAGAATCAAAAGATATCTCCTATAAAAAGAGTCGTTGATTTTAGTGAATTTACACTTTATCTAGAACCAGAACAAAGAAAGATGCAAGCTGCACGATGTATGAATTGCGGCGTTCCATATTGTTCATCCTCTATGGAATTAAAAGGTATGGTCACAGGGTGTCCATTGAATAATTTAATCAGTGAATTTAATGATGAATTATACAAAGGTCATGAATATGAAGCTCTTGAGCGTCTTTTGAAACAAAATCCATTCCCAGAATTTACCGGACGTGTTTGCCCTGCTCTATGCGAGAAAGCTTGTTTAAATGGGTATGATGGACAACCTGTTACGATCCATGATAATGAGTTATATATTATAGAAAACGGATTTGAAAAAGGTTGGGTTCAAGCCAACCCGCCAAAAGTTCGCACAGATAAAAAAAATGCGGTCATTGGAAGTGGTCCGGCTGGGTTAAGCGTTGCCTATATGTTAAATCAAAGAGGTCACCAGGTTTCAGTTTATGAAAGAGACAAAGAGCCAGGTGGTTTATTGATGTATGGAATTCCTAATATGAAACTAGATAAATCCATCATTCGAAGAAGAATTGAGCTGATGAAACAGGAAGGTATCCAATTTTATACCAATTGTGATATTGGAAATAACATTGAATTTAAGAATCTTTATAAAGATCATGATGCGATCATTGTTTGTTGTGGCGCAAAACAGGCTCGAAAACTAAATTTAGAAAATGAGGATATAGAGGGGATATATCCTGCCGTCGATTTTCTAAGCGAAATCACTGATATGATCGAAACCAACAAACGGCCAATATCGCTTGAAGGAAAAAACGTTGTGATCGTAGGTGGTGGAGATACTGGGAATGATTGTGTAGCAACCAGCATTCGTCTACATTGTAAAACGGTGACACAACTAGAAATGATGCCTAAGCCTGCCATGACAAGAAGACTTGATAATCCATGGCCTGAATGGCCCAAGGTCTTAAAAACAGATTATGGTCAACAAGAAAGCATAGAATTATTTCATAAAGATCCAAGGATCTACCAAACCACAATCAAAGAAATCAAAAAAAAAGGAAATCATATCACTCATGTCGTAACGACAAAACTTCAATTTGATGGTAAAAAAATGGTCCAAATTCCAGGAAGTGAAACAGAATTAAAATGCGATCTATTATTGATTGCGGCTGGCTTTACAGGTGTAGAATCTTATGTTCAAGATGCCTTACATATCAAAATGAGCAAGCGCAATACATTTGAGGCCAATAATCATCAAACCAATGATGATAAGGTATTTGTAGCTGGTGATTGTAGACGAGGTCAATCTTTGGTAGTATGGGCCATTCATGAAGGCATTGAGTGTGCTAGAAAAGTAGATGAATATCTAATGGGATATTCGAATATAGAATAACGAGGCAGTTTACACTACCTCGTTTTTTCTACATTTAATCGTTTAAATAAAACATCTCTAGCCGCTTCATCAAAAGGATTTTCTAACGGTTTTAGATCTTCGAATTTAAATTCAGGATCATCTTTTTGAAGAGCCTTTGTAATCACAAAATCCGCAACAACAGGATTTTTTGGAAGCAATGGTCCATGAAGATATGTGCCTAAGATCTTTCCATCATAGAATCCTTCATATCCGCTATCAAATGTATTCCCATAACCGGATAAAACTTTTCCTAGTGGTTTTGATACATTTTTTGTTTGTCCACCATGATTTTCAAATCCTACGATCTGAGTTTTTATTCCATCCAGATTGGCTTCAATGATGATGTTTCCAACACAGCGAGTACGATCTGCTCCCGTGTCCGTATAATAATCATAAAATTTCAAACCATCGATTTTCTGATTATCACTTGCGGTATAATACTGACCAAATAATTGATATCCGCCACAGATCAATAGAACAAAGGTGTTTTCATCCATGGCCTGTTTGATATTTTCTTTTCGTGAGAGTAAATCAGGAATCAAAGAAAACTGTGTCTTATCATCCCCGCCTCCTAAAAAGATCAAGTTATAATCACATAGATTTTTTTTCTCACCAATACCACATGTATCTAAGACAAAATCTATATCACGATCTTCACATCGTTTTTTTAGGACCATCATGTTTCCCTTGTCTCCATAAAGATCCATGATGTCATGATATAGCCAACAAACTCTAAGACTATGTTTCATATTATTTCATTCCCTTCAAGATCGCATTTCGAGTTGGCAATAAAGCCGTATATGTAGCGATACAGTATGTTACGATATTCTTTTCCATACATGACTTAACGGCTGCATCCAGGTCTGTTTCAATCAAGATTTTTCCTTTGAAACCGCCATAGTAAAGACGTAAAGCCATATCGTTGGCACGAAGGCCGCTGCAAACAATTTTTTTGGTACTCTCTTTCATCAATTTTTCAAAAAATGTATCATAGATCCAGCTTACATCCGTTCCATCTTGATCATTATCGTTTAAAACAATGCAGATGTTTTTATCTGAGGGATCCATTTCGATGACTTTCATAACTTCGTTAGCACCTGTAGGATTTTTGATCAAGTTAAGAACACATGTCTGATTGTTTAAGTTAAATTTTTCATTTCTTCCCTTTGGTTGAGGTGCACTTTCAAATACCTTTTGAACATATGAATAATCGATATGATAGTATTTTGCCAACGCCATTACGGCAGCTGCATTGTACATGGAATACATACCTTCATAAGGATTTTTATACTTGACTTTTTCATTGGTGAAAGTTTGATTGATTAAATCTATATTTTCCAAAGAAACATCGGCTTTTGGCGATGCAAATCCACAGTTTGGACAATGGAATTTTCCAATATGAGAATATTGATAATAATCATAGACAAGCCGCTCATTACATTTAGGACAGAATTTTCCTTCACTTGCTTCTTTTGTGCTTGTACGCGAGTAATCGTTTTCTTCGATTCCGTAATATGTAACATGTGCTTTAGGTGCTTTTAAAGAAAGGCGTACAACGTTAGGATCATTGGCATTTAAGATCAATTCCCCATCATAGTTTGGCAATACTGATTCAATGGTTGAAATCAAACGTTCCATTTCCATTGCTCTATCCAATTGATCTCTAAAGAAGTTGGTAACGACTAAAGCACTGACTGGAATATTAGGCAAAATGTGACGAATGTTTAATTCATCGACTTCCAAAACAAGTGCATTGGCTTTTACCTTTCCTAATATCGTTGAGTTTGTCACAATCGTAGTCACGATACCAGGGCGAAGATTGTCCCCTTTTCGATTTGAAATTACTTTATATCCTGAATATGACATCAGGTCTGTGATCATATTTGCTGTACTGGTTTTACCATTGGTTCCAGTTACAAGAATGATTGGTCCTTCAAAACGTAAACCTTTTAATATATCTGAATCTATCTTTAAACCAATTGTTCCTGGAAGCGAGCCACCACGATGGAACAAATGCAGTATATGTGCGGATAACTTGGTTGCTAGTATGGCTAAAGTTCGCATAATCATAACTCCTTTTACCCGATTATTATACACTAGTTGGCATTGAATTGTAAGATTATGACTAGTATAATATAAACGTTAAAAATGGAGGAAAGAAAATGAAGCAATTGGACATGATTTACGAAGGTAAAGCTAAAAAAGTTTACGCAACAGACGATCCTAATGCAGTAATCGTTGACTATAAAGACGATGCAACTGCATTTAATGGACAGAAGAAAGGTACGATAGTTGGTAAAGGTGCGATCAACAATCGTATGACTAACTTCTTGATGAAAAAATTGGAAGAAAAAGGCGTTCCAACACACTACATCGAAGAGTTAGATGAACGTCGTACTGTTGTAAAAAGAGTTACGATTATTCCTTTGGAAGTGATTATTCGTAACAAAGCTGCCGGAAGTTTTTCAAAACGCCTGGGTATCAAAGAAGGAACAGAATTAAAATGTTCAACTCTTGAGTTCAGCTACAAAGATGATGATCTTGGAGATCCATTGATCAATTCTTATATGGCAAAAGCTATTGGAGCTGCAACACAGGAAGATATTGATACGATTACAAAATATGCTTTTGAAATAAATGATTTCTTAAAAGAATTCTTTGCGGGAATTGGAATTGAATTGATCGATTTCAAACTTGAATTTGGTAAGACGGCTGATGGAACGATTGTTCTTGCTGATGAAATTAGTCCTGATACTTGCCGTTACTGGGATATCAAGACAGGTGAACATTTAGATAAAGACCGTTTCCGTCGTGATTTGGGAGATCCAGAAGGAGCTTATAAAGAAGTATTTAAAAGATTAGGATTTGGTGAATAAGATATGAGTAATCAATATTATCAATCCCCTCTTTCTTTACGTTATGCATCAAAAGAGATGCAGGAAATTTTCTCAAATGACAAAAAATTTAAGACTTGGAGAAGATTGTGGATTGCTTTGGCACAGGCAGAACAAGAACTTGGACTGGATATTACAGATGAACAAATCGAAGAATTGATTGCTCATAAAGACGATATCAATTACGATGTTGCCAAAGAAAGAGAAGCTTTGGTACGACATGATGTAATGAGCCATGTCTATGCATATGGTGTGCAATGTCCAAAGGCAAAAGGAATTATTCATTTAGGTGCAACAAGTTGTTATGTTGGTGATAATACGGATTTGATTATCATGCATGAAGCATTAGAACTTGTTCAAAAGAAGATCGTAAATGTATTGTATCGCTTAGAAAAATTTGCTCTAGAGTACAAAGAGCTTCCTTGTTTGGCATTTACGCATTTTCAGCCGGCTCAGCCAACTACAGTTGGAAAACGAGCTTCCTTATGGGCACAGGATCTGTATTTTGACTATTTAGAGATCCAGCATTTACTCGACAATAAAAAGTTATTAGGCTGTAAAGGTACAACTGGTACACAGGCTAGTTTCATGGAATTATTTGAAAACGATACAGATAAAGTAAAAGCTTTAGATAAGAAAATCTGTGAAAAGCTAGGTTATGATAACTACTTTGCGGTAAGCGGTCAGACTTATACTCGTAAATACGATACACAAGTTTTACAGGTACTTGTTGGAGTTGCTCAAAGTGCACACAAATTCAGTAATGATATTCGTTTATTACAACACTTAAAAGAAATTGAAGAACCATTTGAAAAGAATCAGATTGGTTCAAGTGCTATGGCATACAAGCGTAATCCAATGCGTTCTGAAAGAATTGCTGCTTTGGCAAATTATGTAATCAGTGATTCAATTAACCCAGCGATCACAGCTAGTACCCAATGGTTTGAAAGAACATTGGATGATTCTGCAAACAAACGTATTAGTATTGCAGAAGCTTTCCTTGCTATTGATGGTGTATTGGATCTATATCTAAATGTAACGGAAGGATTGGTCGTATACCCTAAAGTTATCGAAGCTAACTTAAGAAGAGAGCTTCCATTTATGGCTACAGAAAATATCATGATGGATGCTGTTAAAAATGGTGGCGATCGTCAGGAACTTCACGAATTGATTCGTACACATTCTATGGCGGCTGGAAGAGTTGTTAAAGAAGAAGGTAAACCAAATGATTTGATCGATCGTATTGCTGCTGATCCTAAATTTGGTTTGACAAAAGAACAAATCGAATCAATCATGCAGCCAATTAACTTTGTTGGTCGTTCTGTTCAACAGACAGAAGAGTTCTTCAAAGACTATATCGATCCAATTTTAGAAAAAGAAAAACAGGCTCTAGGTTTACATGCCGATATTAATGTATAAAAAAAAGGACATTAGTCCTTTTTTTCTATGGCATCAATGGCTGATATTACACTGCCGCGAAAGCCTGTTTTTTCTAATTCGCTAACACCTTTGATCGTAGTACCTCCAGGTGAACAAACCGCATCTTTCATGATTCCCGGATGTTCTTTATTTTCTAAGTATAAAGCACCAACACCTTCAATCATCTTAGCGGCTAGACGATAGCTGGATTCACGGGTAAGTCCATATTTTACCCCAGCATCGGAAAGAGCTTCTAAATACATAGCTGTAAAAGCTGGTGTACATCCAGATAATGTTCCCGCAATTGAAAAATGGTCTGTATCCACAAATTCCAACAGAGCTATTTTTCCAAAGATTTCTTTGAACAAGTTCAATTGTTCTTCATTGAGGGAGTGTTTTTCTTCACAGATCATAATTCCCTTTCCTGTAGAAATCGGTGTATTTGGTACCGTAGATAAATGAGGTGTATTTTCATTTAATAGTTTTTCGTAGTCTTCGAAATATACGCCGGCCGCAATAGAAATTACGATTTTATTTGAAAGTAAGTCTTTTACTGGTTCAACAACAGAAGCGATTTGATATGGCTTAACAGCTATAACAACAATATCACTTTGGGTAATCAAGCTTGTGGAATCTTGACAGGCGTTGATTTGTAATTTAGCACAATTGGTTTTAAGTTTTTCATAATTGCGAGCACAGGCATAGATGTCTGTGTTTTTGATTGCATTAAAAGATACCAGTCCTTTCGCAATGGCACTTGCCATATTTCCATAACCTATAAATCCTAATTTCATTTTGATTCCCCCAGTTTACAAGGTTTGATATATTTGAGTTGTTTAACGATTTCCTTATAGTTTGGACACCATTTCAAGAGAACATCGTAAAAAGCTTGTGAATGGTTTAATACATACAAATGAGCCAGCTCATGATAAATGATCGCATCTATACATTCTAAAGGTGCATAAGCTAAATTTAGATTTAAACAGATTTGTTTTTTAGTTGGAGTGCAGGATCCCCACTTGGACTTATAAAAGGCCAGCTTAAGATTCAAATCATAAATCTGCAGTGCTTCACAGATTTCATAGAAACGATCCTGAAAATAAGGACTGACATATGTTTTTAAGAAGTGATCAAAAGATTTTTGATCATTTGGTGTATAGATCTTATTTCCAACAAGCATCACTTTAGAATCTTCTATAAAATTGATGGTGTAAGATTCATTCAAAATCTGGATAACAGAATGATTGACAGTAAATGGTTTCTCGTTCATTCTTTTTTGTATCCAATCTTGATTTGAACGAATAAAGTTTTCTATTGTTCTTTTAGATGTATGTTTAGGACAAGTGATCACGATCGTGTTATCTTTGATCCTAAGATACATTTTCTTAATGTCTTTGTATATGATCTGACAATTATTCATTTACATCCTGCCATACTTCATCGGCAATATCGCTCATATATGAATCAGCAACTTCTTTTTGTTTGTCTGTATAGGATCCATATTTGTTGATATCGCGAATCAGATCCAACATTGGCAATGTACCATATAATTTTAAGCCAGTTTCATCAAAGAACTGATGAAGTTCTCCGGTTTCATAGAATTCGATGCGTTCATTACAGTTTGGACAATCCAGATAAGCCATATTTTCAATAACGCCTAATACAGGTACCTGTAATTGTTCACACATATGTACGGCTTTGCTGACGATCATAGAAACCATTGGCTGTGGTGTAGAAACCATCACGATTCCCTGTACTGGCAATGACTGCATGATCGTTAAGGCAACATCTCCTGTTCCAGGAGGCATATCGATCAATAACACATCTAATTCTTCCCATAATACATCTGTGTAAAATTGTTTTACAACACCTGCAATGACTGGTCCACGCCAGATAACAGGATCACTTTCATTTTTCATCAAATAGTTCAAAGACATGATCTTGATTCCTTCCTCAGTAACAATAGGAATAATTTCATTGTCTTTTGTCGCATACGCTTGTTCATCGGCTGCATCCAGTAGACGAGGAATACTAGGACCTGTGATATCGGCATCCATGATACCAACTTTTAATCCTTTTTTAGCCATAGCTTTTGCCAACATGACAGTAATGGTTGATTTTCCAACTCCACCTTTACCAGACATGACGGCTATGATCTTTTTGATGTTGTTTTTAGGGTTTGTTTCTACTGAACAAGTAGAAGCATCTTTATTACAATTTCCATGATTTGGGCATCCTTCACATGACATATTAATCGTCCTCCTTCTTCTTAAAACTTTGAAATGCATTATCATATGCATTTACTAAACGCTTATTTTGTATGTGAGTGTAAATTTGTGTTGTTTGAATATCACTGTGTCCTAATAGTTCCTGTACGATCCTTAAATCGGCATTGCCATCCAAAAGGTGGCTTGCAAAACTGTGGCGAAAACTATGTGCAGAAAGATTGGGGTTCAAGTTGCATTCTTCACATTTCTTTTTGATCAGATTGTGGACATATTGTCTTGTTAATACACGTCCATACTGATTGATAAAAAAATTAGGAAGAGTTTTCTTTTGCCAATTTTTTCGAACAAGGTTTAGATAGAGCTCCATTTGTTGAACACAGGCATCCACGATAGGAATGATCCTTTCTTTATCCCCTTTTCCAGTAACTTTTAAGATTTTTTCACTTAAATGGACATCATTACGTTTCAAGGAACAAAGTTCACTGACACGTAGACCACAGCTGTATAAAGTGAGTAAGATGGTCTTATGATAGATGTCTATATCGCTGTTGGAAAAGGAGTCAAATAATACTTTTAAATCTTGTACAGAAGCATAGATCGGTAAATGTTCATTATGCTTATGAGTATGGATATAAAGTGTTGGATCCTTGATTGATTCATGGTTCAAACTGATAAATTTATGAAATGAACGAACACTTGCTAGAACACGATTGATCGAATTGGATGAATACTCTTTAGTCAAAGAATTTAGATAATTATCTACGGTTAAGATCGTTATCTCTTCAACGTTATTGATATTCTTCTGATTCAAATAATTGATATAGTGTGTAAGATCTGACATATAAGCTTCAATCGTTTTCTTGGATTTGTTTTCTACAAGAGATAAATTAAGCTTGTAATCAGAAAGTGCTTCGTGTAAGTCCATGTGTATATTCTATCACTAAATCTCGATTGGAGGTAGTATTTGGCAATTACAACGTCTTTCTTTTATCGCTTCTATGAGGATGGATTTGCATTCATGATCTTTATCATAGGCAAATGCGACTCGTTTAGCACCAAAAGAATATTGGTTAAGTGTTGTAAGTATCTCCTGCATTCGAGTTGGACGATGGACAAAATAAAATCGTCCATTACTTTTTAACAAACGATTGGCATGTTTGATCAATTCATCCAATGTTAGATTGATTTCAATGCGTCCTAGTTGCCGCATATCCATTTTTACATTTGGATGAGTTTCTTTTTGGGTAAAGAAAGGTGGATTGCTGATGATAACATCCACACTTTCTACATTGACTTCTTGTATAGGGGCATGAATGATCTCATGCTCATGTTGAAAGAAAGTATCTGCATTTAATCTGGCAATATCATAAGCTTCTTTTAACACTTCGACTCCATAGAGTTTTTTTACCTCAAACTGGTCAACCCATAATAATAAAGCACCATTGTTTGTACCAATGTCCAATACGGTTTCCTGATCATTCACTTTTAAAAAGTTGGCAAGCAATCTTGTATCTGTGTTGAAATGGAAATGTTCTTTGTGCTGATATAGTTTAAAATCCTGCCGTATAAAATAATCAAGTCTTAGATTATTCATGTTCATTTCCTTTCTTTAATAGATCACTGGCTTTAAATAAATCTTTGTGATCAAGCTTTTTATTAAGCTGTGCCAGTATACTATCTGTATCTTGGATCGGTGTTTCAAAAATAGACGGTTGTTCCAGGATCCGATTGGCATCTTTTAAAGAGCCCATTGATACGCCAATATGACGATAACCAACTTCTTCAAAGTTTTCTTCCAATAAGCCGCTGGCTGCTTCAAAGACGATTACATAGGCATTCGTATATGTCTGCAAAGGGACAGAACGAACGATATTGTGAAAATTAGTATCTCGCAATGAGATAGATACAAGTTTACCTTTTTGATTTTCCTGGATCATTTTACGGCATAGATCATTGGTCAATGTCTTTAATCGTTCCATGGCATCATTTAATGTGTATATATCGCTTGGATAGGTCCTGGAAATAGAGATGCTTTTATGCGTCGTAGAAAAATTAAGCTGTGCACTTGAATTTCCACGGGCTTTTTGAATCAAAGAATACCCACTCTTTGATAAAAGACGCAAGATCAAGTTTTCGTTATCTGGACTGGCAAAATCACCAATCGTTTGAATTCCATATCTTTTTAGGACAGGAATTGTCTTCTTGCCGATTCCTACCATTTCTTCAATTGGTAATGGCCATAACTTTCGTTCTATCTCGGCTTTTCGTAAAACCGTAATTCCCTTTGGCTTTTTCATGTCACTTGCCATTTTCGCAAGAAAACGGTTTGGTGCAACTCCAATAGAAACATTTAAGCCAAGTGTTTCATAAACACCATTTTGGATTTGGACCGCAAGATCCAATGGTCTTTTATATCGTTTGATGGTATCTGTTACATCCATAAAACATTCATCAATGCTGGCTGGTTCGATCATATTGGAATAACGATGTAAATATTGAAAAAACTGAGCGCTCAAGGAACGATAATAATTATAGTCTCCTTGAACGATATTTAATTCAGGACAGATTTTTAAAGCTTCAAAAACAGGCATGGCACTATGAATACCAAATTCTCTAGCTGCATAGTTTGCCGTTGATAAAACCCCTCTAGATGACAAAGAGCCTACAGCTAATGGTAAGCCCTTGTATTCTGGATGCTTGATTTCTTCGGCTGAAGCAAAGAAGGCATTGATGTCGATATGAAATAATACTCTAGCCATCCTGGTTTGTCCTTTCTTTTAGTTCCTTGGCAGCCATAAGACTTGCTTTAGATACGGAACCAGAAGACATTAAGGCAAGTTCTTCAAGTACTTGTTGATCCGATAATTCTTCGACATGAGCTAAAGTTGAATCGCTTTGGCTATTCTTTGCCACACGATAATGATGATCGGCCCAGGCAGCGACACTGGCAAGATGCGTAATACATAGAACTTGATAATCTTTTGATAATGTTTTCATCTTATGTCCCATGGCATAGGCAACTTTGCCGGATACACCTGTATCAATCTCATCAAAGATGATCGTATCGATTCCCTGTTGAGATTGGAAAACAACTTTTAATGCCAGCATCAAACGGGAAAGTTCACCACCTGATGCAGAATCTTTTAAAAGCGAGAATGGCTGTCCCGGGTTCATGGAAACAACGAAATTGATATCATCGATTCCATTTGCGGATGGCTCTTTTCTTTGTACATCAACTTTAAAACGAGCGTTTTTTAACATAAGATCTTTAAAGTGTGTTTCAATTTGACTAGATAAGTCATTAAAGACGCTTTTGCGTTGTTTTGAGAGCAATTCTGCCTTTGTTTGATAAAGAGTTAACGCTTCTTCTTTTTCTTTGCTCAAACGTTCTAAAACCGCTTGACGATGAATGATCTTGTCAATCGTTTCCATGTACTGTTCTTTAGCTTTCATTAAGCCTTCATAACTTTGTCCATGTTTACGATACAATCGCTTGATCAGATATTCTCTTTCCTGTAGTTTATCCAGCTCATGAGTATCTCGTTGAAGATCTTCTCGACGATTCTTAAGTTCTTCACTTAGATCCACAAATTCATAATAAATATCATCTAAGTTTTCAATAGAAGTATCCCAGTAATTGCGCTGTAAACACTTTTTTAAATTGTAAAGTGAATCGATCAAGCCTCCATCTTTATCCAGAGTATAGATGGATTCATTTAAGTCTTCTAATGTTTTCTGTGCATTAGCGACTTCTTTAATGCGATTTGAAAGTTCTTCAAGTTCCCCTTCTTTGATATCGGCATCATTAATTTCATTGTATTGTGCAGTGGCATATTCTAAAGCATCATCGGAAAATGTTTCTTCTTGAGCTTTTTTTAATTCATTTGAAGCACGGGCATAGATTTGATAAAGGTTTTTTACTTCATTTTTTAGCGCTTCACAATTCGCAAAGCGATCGAGTAAATCAAGTTGCACGTTTGGATCCATGAGTTGATATGTATCCATTTGTGAATGAACATCAACCATCTTAGAAACAATTTGACGAACAAAGGATAAGGTCGCCGGTTGATTGTTGATCTTCATGGAACTTTTGCCTTGGTCTGTAATTGTTCGCTGAATCAAGATATCATCTTCTATATCATAATCATTTTCTTCAAGCAGATTGAGCACTTCCTGGCTAGGTTTGGAAAGCCGCATCTGAAGTATGGTTTTATTGGCATCTTTTCTGACTACGTTAGAGGTTGATCTTTGTCCGCTTAATAATGAAATCGCATCGATCAACAAACTCTTTCCGGCTCCAGTTTCACCTGTAATTACACTCATATGATTAGAAAAATCGATATTTGCTTTTTCAAACAAAACATAATCTTTGACATACAGTTCTTCAATCACAAATTTCACCTCACTTCTTTTGCGTATAGTACATATTCTTGATTTCCCTGACGTCCTTTGATAGGACTCTTGATAGTCTGCACTTGACGGAAATAACGCATCATATATCGTTTTAGATCAATGACGATCTGTTCTTCTATTTTTTTGTTTTTTAATACCCCATGTTTATCCAAAGCCTGTGGACCACATTCAAACTGCGGCTTGATCAAAAAGGCAATATGTTTGAAGGAAAGTTTTTCAAACAGTGCTTCTAAGATGGTCTTTGAAGATATAAAGCTTACATCCATGCAGATAAAATCAATATCTTCTTTAAAGTCTTTTGAATCGATATGCCGAGCATTATACCCTTCCATCTTTACTATTCTTTCATCTTTTTCTAGATCTGCATCCAGCTGTAGATGACCAACATCCAGGGCATACACTTTTTTTGCCCCATGATCAAGACAGACTTGCGTAAAGCCACCTGTGCTTGCTCCAATATCCAAAACTACCTGATCTTTAATATCAATCTGGAATGCATTAAAGGCAGCTAATAATTTATAAGCAGCTCTTGATACATATTCTTGTGATATTGGCTCGATATAAACGGTATCGTTTTCAGAAACATCAAAGCCAGGTTTTCGAATCACGATATCATTGACTTTGATTCTTCCCTCTTTGATGGCATCCTGGGCTTTGGTTCGTGTTTTAAAATGATCTTTTAAATAAACATCTAATCTAGTCATTTTCAATGATTTCCTTAAATAAACTTTGTGTATCTATATGTTCCTGGATCCTTAATGTTCGAATAGATCCATGATTGACAAAATGATCCTCGATACCAATGGTGTTCAGAATGTGTTTTTGAGTATTGATATATTCTAGGATCGCACTGGATAGTGATCCAATTTTACAATCGGTTTCATACACATAGATAGGAAGATCATAAGAACATAATTCATCGATCATTATTGTATCAATTGGTTTAAAGAATCGAGCATTGATCACGATCATTGAAATATTATTTTCTTTGGCTTTGTGTATGACATTGTCTACATCATACCCATATGAGATTACGATACAAATTGGCTTATCACCTACATCATAACGTGTCCATGAACCAATCGGAATCAATTCATATTGGTCTACTTTATCGTAATGAACATTTCCACGTGGATATCGTATACAGAATGGTTTCTGGCTGATAAAAGCCGTGTATAAAAGATTTTGAGCTTCTTTGGCATCATGTGGTTGAGATAAGATTAAATTTGGAATACTTCGTAACATAGAAATATCAAATACACCTTGATGCGTATCACCATCATCGCCAACCAATCCAGCGCGATCAATGCCCACTACAACAGGAAGATCCATTCTAGCCATATCATGGTTGATTTGATCATAAGCTCTTTGAAGAAAACTTGAATATACGCTTACAAATGGTTTTAATCCTCCTGCAGCCATTCCGCAAGCCATGGTGATTGCGTGTTGTTCGGCAATTCCACAGTCAAAGAAACGATCGGGATATGCTTTTTCAAAATCTAACAGTTTACTGCCTTGTGCCATGGCTGGCGTGATCGCAACAATATTTTTATCTTTACGGGCAAGATCCATCAAAGTTCTTGATATGACTTCTGACCATGTGAGTTCATCATTTGGCAGTTTCATCAAAGAACGCCCTGTTTCGATATCAAATGGAGAAACACCGTGCCATTTACCTACTTTATCTTTTTCGGCATATGGATAGCCTTTTCCTTTTTTTGTCAAAACATGGACAACGATTGGACCATCATGTTCTTTTGCGGTATTTAATACTTTAATGAGATCAGAAATATTATGGCCATCGACAGGTCCAATATAATCCAGATTAAAATCCTGGAAAAGACCAGCATTGATAATATCGTGCTTTACGATATCACGAACAGATGTCATGGCATTCAAGATCGAAGTACCAACCTTATTTGTTTGAAGATTGGATTTAATATCATGCTTGATTCCACGATAAATCTGACTAGAACGAACAGATGTGATCCTTTGTTCAATACCTCCATGATTTCGAGATATTGACATATTGTTGTCATTAAAGATGATGATCATATTTTTTTGTTTAGATCCGATATCATTTAAAGCTTCCATGGCCATACCACCACTTAAAGCTCCATCTCCAATTAATGCAACGACTTCATAGTTTTCTTTTTTGATATCTCTTGCGATCGCATAACCTAGAGCAGCGGATAAAGAAGTGGATGAGTGCCCGGCTTCCCAACAATCATATATGCTCTCACTGCGTTTTTGATAGCCGCTTAAACCATCTTTTTTTCTTAAAGTAGTAAATTGGCGTGATCTTCCGGTCAAGATCTTATGTGTGTAACATTGATGCCCAACATCAAAGATCAATTTGTCATTAGGTGCATCAAAAACATAGTGCATGGCTATACTTAATTCCACGACACCAAGATTGCTGGATAAATGTCCTCCTGTTTTAGAGATTGAATTGATCAAAAAGGATCGAATATCGTTGGATAATTCGACTAATTGAGGTATGGACATGTTCTTGATTTGTTTTGGCGACTCAATATCATAGATTCGCATACTATCCCTCGTTTCAATATCAATATGTTCGTTTTACTAGATAATCAAAAATCGCTTCTAATTTATCTGTATTGCCATTTAAAGACATAAGGCATTTCTTTAGATCTTCTTGTAATTCTTTTACCATTTCTTTTGCCTTGTTTAAACCAAGGATCGTTACAGCTGTTGTCTTATTATTTTCTTGATCACTGGCCGATTTACCAAGTTCTTCGCTTGTCTTTGTTACATCTAGTATATCATCTTGGATCTGGAATTGTACGCCTAGATCGTAACCGATTTTTTTCATGATTTCGATATCTTCATGTTTATTGGCAATGATAGCTGCACAAACTAATGGTAGTGTCAATAATTTTGCGGTCTTATACTCATCTATCTTTAAAAGTGTATCCAATGTTGCATGAGGATCATTTTCCGATTGAATATCTAACTCCTGGCCATAAATCATGCCATCAATTCCACTGTAACTAGATAAAGCTTCAACAAGCTTAACTTTATTGGTATCTGAACAAGGTGTTCTTAAGACAACCTCAAATGCTTTTGTCAATAAGCCATCCCCTGCCAATATAGCGCAGGCTTCATCATAGGCTTTATGACAACTTGGTTTGCCTCTACGAAAATCATCATTATCCATTGCCGGTAAATCATCATGGATCAAAGAATACGTATGAATCATTTCAATGGCACAAGCGCAGGCAAAACCATCTTTTGGATCCATACCATAATGTTGTAAAGCCGCAAATAAAAGCTGAGGACGAACGCGCTTTCCACCATTCATCAAAGAATAACACATAGCTTCTTTGGTTCTGGATGGAAGTTTTTCTAAAACCGTTTCTTTTAAATAGGTTTCAAATTCATTGGTTTGATTCATCGTCATTCTCCTTGGCAACCATTAGCTGATCCATTTTCTTTTCAAATTCTTTTAACTGTTTCTCACATTGTTTGCTTAAGGCAAGACCTTCTTCAAAATATTTCATAGCTTCTTCAAGTTCTAGGGAAGAATTATTTAACAAGGCAACGATCTCATCTAAGCGATTCATCGCATCTTGAAACTTCATCTTTTTTTCAGCCATTTTGTTTCTCCTTTTTTATTATTTTTGATGTGATGGTTCCATCGGATAGTCTTGTAAAGATCATATCACCTTCATTGACTTCGTTAACAGAACGAATCACATGTTCATTGTTATTTGTAATGGAATATCCACGAGTTAAAACTTTTAGTGGTGAATACGCATCTAAAAGACCTTCATTTTCTTTTAGATGTTTTTTGACGACCATGTGATATAGTTCAATCGCATGGATCATTTCTTTATGTTTATCTTCACGATAATGGGATGCATTGATCAATTTTTGATCGAATGCGTGATACATAGATTTTTTTAACTCTTCAATTAAATTTTGCTGATTAGAAAACATTTCTTTGTGTTTATCTAAACGACTTTCTAAGTTTTCCAAGGCAAGTTGTTTCTGTTTTATCCACAGCTTAGGATCCTGCATATATGGATTGGCACTAATATTTAAATATCGAGTTTGATTGACATCTAAGATATGCCGCATCTGATTGATCAAAAGATCTTGTTTATTTTGAATCTCATTTAGAACATCATATTGATCATTTGTCACCCATTGAGCAGCGGCTGTTGGGGTTACACTTCTATGATCACTGACTAGATCACATAGCGTTGTATCTACTTCATGCCCTACCCCACTGACTATATACGTTTTTGCGTTATAGATTGTTTTAACCAATTCTACATCGTTGAAACAAAAGAGATCTTCAAAGCTTCCCCCACCTCGTACGATCAGTATCGCATCGTGATCATTTTGATCGGCTTTCTTTAACTGTTTGATCAATGATGCAGGTGCAAAGCTTCCTTGTACATATGCTGGATATAAGGTTACTTTCAACATTGGCCAACGTCTTTGTATCGTTGACATGACATCATGAAGAGCAGCTCCTTCTTTAGCTGTGATCAATCCAATATTTTCGATAAAATCCGGTTTGATGGTTTTGTGAGAATCTTCAAAATATCCTTGTTTAAAAAGCATTTCTTTACGCTTTTCAAATTCAAGGAAGAGTTCTCCCATGCCATCCTGTTTGATCGTTCTTACATATAATTGAAGATTTCCTCTTTGTTCATAAACATTTAAAGATCCTTTGACCAAGACTTTCATTCCTTCTTCCAAAGAAAAAGTAAGTTTATTTACATAGCTGGAAAACATGACACAGCTTAATTCAGCATAATTGTCTTTGATGGAAAAGTAGTAATGTCCTGAACGATGTTTGGTCAAGTTACTGACTTCACCCTGGATCCAAACTTTATGTACTTCAATATTGGATACGATCGTCTTGATTCTGGAAACGACCGCACTGATAGGTACGATCATATCTTGGCTCATAGTTGATCGATTACTCCATTTAATAGTTTATACGCATCTTCATCACAGTATTTTTTGGCTAAGGTAACGGCTTCATTGATTACGATAGCTTTTGGAGTTTCATTTACCAAAATCTCTTGAAAGGCAATCAAAAGGATCGTTTGTTCCAAGATGCTTAAACGATCAAACGACCAGTCTTTACGTAATAATGGATTGATCATATCAATATATTTCTCTTTATTTTCTGCAGTTCCAATTGTTAAGCTATATAGATACCCATCAATTTCATTACAGCCATCCATACATTCATAAACGCATTTGCGAATGTCTTTATCCAACAATAAATGTTGATAAATTGATTTCATTGCGATAATTCGTTGTTCGTGTCTATTCATGTGGTTTCTCTCCTTTTTTATATGGTACTCTTGCGCTCGGCACGACTTGACTGGCCGGTAGTGCATGAACATCTTGATCATCAAAGAATATATTAGCTCCAAAGCATTCTAAAACATCTGCTTTGTTTGCGCCTTGAAGGAAGAATACTTCATCAACGACGATATTCCATTTTCGCAGTGTTTTGATCACGCGAATACCGGCATCTTTATCTCTAGCGGTTACAATGGCTGTTCTTAATAGATTTTGATCTTTACAATTTTTTTGTAAGGATGCCAGGCTGAACAAAAATTTAGCCATTGGTCCTTTGTGTAATGCTTCATCTTGTTTTTGTTCTTCGTTTTTCACAAAGGCTTCCAACCCTTTTTTTTGATATATTTTTTCGCTCTCGGAACTGAATAGTACTGCATCAGCATCAAAGGCAATACGAATTTGATCATTTGGGAATTTGTACATCGTATTTGTATTGTAGATCAAACCAGCAGGAAAACCGGCATTGATCGCATTGGATACATCATTTTCATTGCAGGATAAAAATAAATCAACACCAAAAGCTTTTAGATATCTTGATATGTCTTCTCCACCGCTCATGACCATTCGTCCGATATCAAAACCATAATGTTTTAAAGAATTGATGATACGCAATGAGGTTTCAGCTGAATTACGAGACATCACGATTACTTCAACGAGTTTTTTTGAAGTTTTCTCATTGATGTTTAATAAATTTTTAACCAATCCAAAGCCGGCACCAGGCTTTAAAATATCGTCTTCATGTTGAATTTGATATTCCCGATATGCATCTAAACCTTGTGTTTCAAAGATTTTATTAGCTTCTTCAAGATCAAACAAGGCTCTGCTTGAGATGCCAACAACTAAATAGTTATCAAAAGATACGGCCATACTCTCCTCCTTTCAAGCTTTAAAAAAAGGAAATCCGAAAGATTTCCTAAAAAATAAATCCTACAACCTCGATTTCAATTGAATCTGGTGTATGTTCAGTCATATAAGAAATGCTTTCAAAGATCTTGTTTTGAAGGTTTGCACAAACATCAGATACGTTTGCCTTATAACTAACTTTAACTGGAACAGTTAAGGTTAACTGGTTATCATCGATTTTGGTTACGATACCACCTTTGAAAGGTTTATTTCCTTCTACCAGTTTCACGTTTTCATCTTCTTCGATCACATTTAATGCGATTGAAGAAAATACGCTTTTATTTAAATTGATATTTCCATATTTGTTTTTTGGTTCTAGTACGATATATTCTTTTGCCATAACTTCACCTTCATTTCTAATATCTATTATAACAAACTTAATGCGTTACATAAAGAGCTTTTTATCCCATGTTTTAGCGGTATTCTTAACTACTTCATTCGATGATGTCATTATGTTTTGTGTTGTTTTGATATCAGACACCAGCTGATCTTTAAGCTCGTCTATATTTTTAAATTTCATTTCATCACGAATCTTTTTATAGAAATAAAAACGTACTTCTTTTTCGTATAAATCTTGATCAAAATTTAGAATATGCGCTTCAATGGTTTGTATTTCATTTTCAAAAGTTGGATTCTTTCCAATATTGATCATGGCATAGTACAAAGTATCATCTACACTTACACAACCGGCATAGACACCTGTATTCGGTATTACATATTCTTCATCCACAAGCAGGTTTGCGGTTGGAATATTCAATAATGTCGATCCCCTTTTGAATCCATGAACGATCTTACCATGAATGGAGTATATATAACCAGTCATATAATTGGCGTCGTAAACATTTCCTTCAAGGATCATAGGTTCTATTCTTGACGAAGAAATCTTTTTATTATCCTCGTTTATGCTGTCAACAACTACAACATCAAATAAGTTTTGTTTCTTCAATGTTTCTACATTTCCTGCATTTTTACAGCCATATCGAAAATCAAAGCCGCAGACAAGTGTATCGATGTTCATCTGATGCAGTACATCATGAAATTGGTCGGCACTTAAAGCTGCAAAATCCTTTGTGAATGTCAGTATATAAAAATTTTGAGCACCCAATGATTTGGAAACCTGGATCTTATCAGATAAAGACATTAGATGGTACAACTTCATTTCCGGCTTAAAAATATGCCATGGATCTGGATCAAATGTAATAATAGAAACATCAATATTCTTCTTTTGGGCAATCTCTATAGCTTGTTTTACAAGCTGTTGATGACCTTTATGAAATCCATCAAAATAGCCGATACAGGCCACGGTTTTATTAAATACAGGCGGTATATGTTTATGATTGATACGGATGATGTTCATTACCATAACCCCCTTTTGCTTTTGTAAATCCCGTTTCCTATATTTTCATAAATAGCCACAGGTTCGTTATTTTCTGTGATGCAGACAAGTGGTTCATCTTGATTTAAATGAATCTGCTTGCCTTGATATACTTCAAGAATAGACTCATATTCAACAAAAGGTAAATGATCTAAAACCATAGAAACAGGATACAAAACAGGCTCATCTTCAATTTTTTGGGCCATATCGATAGTAAATCGTCCAACAGCTGTTCGTTGTAATGATTTCATACAGCCACCATTGTTTGTTTTTAGAGCTAGATCACGACAAATGGAACGAACATAGGTACCACTTGAACAATGAACCTCAAAGGATAGATCGTCCTTGTTGATCGAATGAATCGAATAAATCTCTATATCTTGATAGACAGGTTCAATATCAATATTCTCTCTTTGATAATCCATCAATTTTTTTCCTTTAATTTTTTTTGCTGAAGTCATCGGAACCTGCTGAGACTGTTTTCCTAAAAAAGATCGTAATACTTCGTCAAAATCAAAATCTAAGTTTATATTTTTTTGTTGGGTTATTTCTCCATGAATATCATCGGTCGTAGTAAAATATCCTAACTGAATGGAAGATACATATTTTTTATCTGTATCATTTAAAAACTGTAAAGCTTTGCATGCTTTACCACAAAGTACGACAAGAACTCCAGTTGCATCTGGATCTAAAGTTCCTGTATGTCCAAATTTTTTCTGGTTATATTTTCTTCTAAGCTTATTGATAACATCATGACTGGTCATGCCAGCCGGCTTGTTGATCACTAGAATTCCATCCATTTAAATCACCTTACTTATTTTACTGACTTTTATTTTTCTTCGCAACACTTTATAATAGTCAAATGAAAGTAGGGATAAAATGAAACTTCAGCCAATTTTAAGAGGTATACGTAATGCTGATAGAGATTATAAATTGATCGAACCAGGTGATTCGATTGCCGTAGCTTTAAGCGGTGGTAAAGATAGTATGGTGCTTTTTTTAGCTTTAAGCATGTATCAAAAATTTCAAGGACAAGATTTCAAATTATATGGAATCCATGTAGATGTAGGATTTGAAGAATTCGAACATGAAACCATGAAGAATTTTGCCAAAGAACATAATCTAGAATTGTATATTCAAAAAACTCAGATCTATGACATCTTAAAAAAGAAAACAAATAACTCGGGTAAAATACAATGTTCTTTATGTTCTCAGTTTAAAAAAGGAGTTATCTTTGATAAAGCAAGAGAATTAGGATGTAATAAAATTGCTTTAGGACATCATGGGGATGATGCTATTGAAACACTATTTTTAAATATGATCCATGGTTCAAAGATAGCAACATTTTTACCAAAACAATATATGTCAAGAATGGATATGACCATGATTCGACCATTGGTGTATTTACGCGAAAAAGATATTATTCGAGCTTGCGAACGTAATAACATTCCTGCGGTAAAACGCGTTTGTCCTAATGATGGATTTACCCAAAGAGAAGACATTAAACAAAAACTATACAAGTTTTATGAAGAATATCCAGAAGCAGAAGACAATTTCTTAAGAGCTCTTTATAACGAAAAACAAGTGAGTTTATGGCAAAAAGAAGACACGATCTAGAAATTGTGTCTTCTTTTTTTTAGCTTATTTGATAATAGCGGCTTCCAATCAATAATCCTAGACTATAAATAATATTCCATATAGGACTTACGAGCGCAAGAAATGCTGCTCCATCCAGTCCTTGATATTGGCCAACTATTGCCATATCCACTACTCTTTCAATCAATGAAAAAAATGCACTGCCAAATATTTTAAATACATCGATTTGACCTTATCATTTAAAAAATCAACATTCTCTTTTCCAAATAACATGGCTTTACTTAAAGGTAAAAAGAAAAAAACTGGATAAGTAAACAGGTATCTCAACCTGTAGCCTTATCCAGTCAATCATTTCTTCTAAATGATTTGCCCTCCAAGCAAGCAAAACAATTGTAAAAAACATTAATGTGAATGCCCATATTCACTTGATAGAATCACTTATTCTTTTCCATCCACAAAATACGTAGCTTCCATATCCGCTGTGCTTAGCGCAAACGCTAAAGGAAAATGTTCAAATGTATATCCAACATTACGAGCGGGATCCTCATTGGAAAATCCCATGTGATAACGAATGGCAAATGCCTCTTCCCGAGTGAGTTTCATAAAAGGTGAAATCATATAAACGCTTTTTTCTCCATGTCCATATGGCATTTCATCTTCAAACTCATAATATGGAACTTGCTGCCATTCCCCATTTACTTTTTTGTTGCGATAGCTTGTCTTATAAACGTTGATCTTACATACATCATGCAACAAAGCAACCAAGGCAATTGTTTCATCATCGTAATCCATGCCATACATATCTTTTACGCGATTTCTTGATAGATAATCCTTTAGACAATGATATACATTGATACTATGTTCAACCAAGCCTTCCGGATATGATCCATGAAAACGTGTGCTTGCAGGAGCTGTAAAGAAATCAGATTTATTCGAACATAAATAATCTAAAAAATCCTTTGCCCCATCGCGTTTAATATACGTTTGATAAATTTCAATAAATTCTGTTTTTTTGCTCATAATTGTATCTCCACTTACCAGTATTATAACCGAAAATGAACATAATAAAAACCCAGGAACAGGCGATCTTCCCCTGTATGTACAGGTGGGTGACCTGTTCTATGCATTAGGATCCCCACTCGTAGCGGGTCTTCAACACAACAGAGAAACGTCCGGTCTCCCTTATCTCGCGTGTAGGAAAATGTATAAGCTCCTGGGCAATTTCATAATACCTGACTATAAATAATATTACAAGTCTTGACATTTTATAAGTTTTTGAAACACCGTATTTATAATAAAAAAGCATGCCGTTTGGCATGCTAAAACGTTATTTTTTGATTTCAATATGTAATTCTTCCAACTGAGCTGGATCTACAGGTGTAGGTGCTTTTGACATTGGACATTTCGCATTGGCATTTTTAGGGAATGCAATAACATCACGAATGGAATCGGATTCGCTTAAGATCATCGCAATACGATCTAGTCCGAATGCCAATCCACCATGAGGCGGAGTTCCATATTGGAAGGCATCAATAAAGAATCCAAACTTATTACGGATTTCTTCTTCGCTCATACCTAAAATTTCAAAGATTTTTTCCTGTAAATCATTATCATAGATACGAAGACTTCCGCCACCAAGTTCATAACCATTTAAAATAATGTCATATGCATTGGCTTTTACTTTGGCAATGTCTGTATCTAGTAATGGGATATCTTCTTCTTTTGGTTGTGTAAATGGATGGTGGCAGGCAACATAACGCTGTTGTTCTTCGCTCCATTCAAACATTGGGAAATCTGTTACCCATAAGAATGAGAATTCATCTTTTTTCTTTAAACCAAGTTTATAACCAATCTCATTACGTAAAGCCCCTAATACATTACATGTCTTGGTCCATTGATCACTTACGATAAATAAAACATCCTTATCTTTTAAAGATAAAGTATCGTAAAGAGCTTTTACTTCATCTTCGCTTAAGAACTTACGAGCTGAACCGGTTAACTCATTGTCCTGAGCCTTTAAGACAACCAATCCCTTTGCCCCGTTTTTCTTTGCCAATTCAGTATATTTATCAATTTCTTTTCGTGTTATTGAAGAGAAGTTATCAATCACGATTGTTTTGATTACGCCGCCATTGTCGATACAGTCTTTAAACACTTTGAATTCGCTGTTTTTAAAGATTTCTGTAATGTCTTGAAGTTCATAGCCAAAACGATTGTCTGGTTTATCCGAACCATAACGATTCATAGCTTCTTCATAGCTTAGACGAAGGAAAGGTGCTTGAATATCAATTCCTTTAACTTCTTTCATTAATTTGACCATCATTTCTTCCATCATGGTTTGGATTTCTACTTCACTTAAGAAGCTTGTTTCAATATCAACCTGAGTAAAATCAGTTTGACGATCCGCTCTTAGATCTTCATCTCTAAAACAACGAGCAAATTGATAATATCTTTCAAATCCGGCAATCATTAATAACTGTTTATAAAGCTGAGGTGATTGAGGAAGTGCATAAAAAGATCCTGGATGAACACGACTTGGCACTAGATAGTCTCTAGCTCCTTCTGGTGTGCTTTTACCTAACATAGGTGTTTCAATTTCAATAAAATCATTATTATCTAAATACTCACGCATGCTGCGAGTGATCTTATGACGCATGATTAATTTGTTTTGCATCACTGGACGACGAAGATCCAAGTAGCGATACTGAAGACGAGTGTCTTCTAAAGCATCTGTTTCATCCGCAATGATCAATGGTGTTGTTTTAGCTTTATTGATAATCTCAAACTTTTCAACTTTAACTTCAATTTCACCTGTTTTTAGATCTGGATTGGCATCTTTTCTTTGAAGTACGATTCCAGATACAGATAATACATATTCATTGCGGACATCTTTTAATGCCTCACTCATACTTTCATCAAATACAAGCTGGCAGATTCCAGAGCGATCTCTAAGATCGATAAACACAAGTTGTCCAAAGTTTCTTTTTTTGGCAACCCATCCTACTAGCTCTACATGTTCATTTACATTTTCTAAACGTAAATCTCCATTATGATGTGTTCTATTCATAAATCGTTTCTCCTTTTAATGATCATGTTCTTCCATTAAGATATGATCCAATGTTTCTATCATATCTTTCATATCAACCGTTGTCTGTTCTTTTTTCTTAAGATCTTTGATCGTTACCTGGTTGTTTTCAACTTCTGTATTTCCAATCAAGATTGCAACTTTTGCCTTTGCTCGATCGACAGCTTTAAATTGGGCTTTAAAACTTCTTTGTAACATATCCATATCGCTTCGATACCCATACGCTCTTAATTCAGTCACGATTTGTAACGCTTTGCTTCTAGCTTCCGAATCTAAACACATAACATAGGCATCTAAAGCCGGTTTGGTTTCTAAAGCTACACCTTCTGCTTCTAAAGCCAGTAAAATACGTTCAATTCCTAGAGCCCAGCCGATACCACTCATACCATCTGGTCCGCCAAAGTAAGAAATCAATCCATCATATCGTCCACCAGCTAATACTGTTGACTGCGCTCCCATTTCTTTATTGATGGAAACGATCTCAAATACAGTGTGTGTGTAATAATCTAAACCACGAACCAAATTGTCATCAATTTCATATGGAATATTTAATTCATCTAAAAGAGATAATACAGTTTCAAAATATTCCTTAGATCCTTCATTTAAATAATCTTTCATGCTCGGTGCATTTTTCATGAATTCTTTATCATGATCGATCTTGCAGTCAAGAATACGTAAAGGATTTTGTTCATAACGACGCTTACAGTCTGAACAAAGATCATCTAAATGTGGTTTAAAATATTCTTTCAATGCAGCTCTATAGCTTGCTCTACTTTCATCATCACCTAAGGTGTTGATCGTTACTTTGATATCGTTTAAACCTAAAGCTTTCAAAATAGAAAAAGCTAATGTAATACATTCAACATCTGTATAAGGGGATTTATTTCCTAAACATTCGACACCAAACTGATTAAAGATACGAAGTCTTCCCTTTTGTGGTCTTTCGTGACGATGCATCGGCCCCATATAATACAATTTGACAGGTAAATCCGGATTTGCATACATCTTATTTTCTACAAAGCTACGAATAACACCAGCTGTACCTTCTGGTCTAAGGGTCAGTGAAGTTGAACTGTTTTCAAGTTGGAATGTGTACATTTCTTTATTGACCATATCACTGGAGTCATTCTCTCTTTTGAATACATTTGTGTGTTCAAAAATTGGTGTTCGAATCTCATCATAGTTGTATAAGTAACAAAATTCACGAAAAATACGTTCTAGTTGCTGCCACTTATACGATTGATCACCATAAACATCTTGTGTTCCTCTTGGAATCTGATACGCCATACTTTGCCTCCTTTTTTTAATAAATAAAAAAACGCCCTATATAAGGACGTTTTGAACGCGGTACCACCTTATTTTATGCTTGTTAGCATACTCTCTAGTCTTAACGCGACGTACGATCGAATTTTTTGTTCGATTCCTCCAAAGTGTCCAGAAATAAATTTATATAGTACTTTCACCAGCCGTACATTCTCTACGATATGCGTTTATTTCAATTCTTCTTCAATGGATTTATGCATTTTCGACGTTGTGATATACGTTTTGAACATCGTCAACATCATCTAATAATGTTAATAAACGTTTGAATAATTCCAAATCTTCTCCTTCAAGAGTCACTGTTTCATTTGGAACCATCTTATCTTCTAATACTTCAAATTTCACATCTGGGATCAAGTTTTCAACCACTGTTTTCGCATCATCTAATTGTGTTGGTTCAACAGTAATTGTCATATATCCTTCTTCGATCTCAATATCATGTAAATCGATATCTGCTTCGATCATGGCATCCATCATCGCTTCTTCATCTTCATATTGAATAACGATAACGCCTAAGTGTTCATATCCAAAAGATACAGAACCTCCAACACCAAGTTTAGAATGCGATTTGTTGAAGCAGGCACGAAGGTTTGCAATTGTACGATTTGCATTGTCAGTTAAACAGTCAATGATGATCGTTGAACCTGCGCCTTGTCCGAACCCTTCATAACGAGCACTTGAATAGCTTTCATCAGCTGAACTTTTTGCTTTTTCAATAGCACGTTTAATAACGTCAGCCGGAACGTTATTTGCTTTTGCTCGTTCAATTGCTTTTTTTAATGTCTGGTTCATATCTGGATCTGGATCACCATTCTTTGCGGCAACCAAGATCTCTTTAGAATATCTTGAATAAACTTTTGCTTTTGCATTAGCAGTCTTAGCCATTGCAGCGGCACGCACTTCAAAGTGTCTTCCCATATAATTTCACCTTCCAAATTCCTACCTAGTATACATTAAGATTCACGAATTTTCAATCTCTGAATAACGTTCGATGATTTTTTGTACCAAAGGATGGCGAATAACATCGTTGGCATGTAAATTCGTGATGGCAATTCCATGAATTCCTTTTAGTATTTTTGTAGCCTGCATCAGACCACTGTCTTCTTTTCGAATCAAGTCAATCTGTGTCACATCTCCATTGATCACAAGCTGTGTGTTTTTACCCATACGAGTTAAAAACATTTTCATTTGCGCTTTTGTCGTATTTTGCGCTTCATCTAAGATGACGATCGCATCATTTAATGTTCGTCCTCGCATAAAAGCTAAAGGAGCAATTTCAATTACCTGCTTCTCTAAATATTTCTCTACTGTTTCTTGTCCTAACATATCATACAAGGCATCATATAAAGGTCTTAAATATGGATCTACTTTCTCTTTCATATCACCTGGTAAAAAACCTAAAGATTCTCCAGCTTCTACAGCCGGACGAGTCAAAATGATCCTTTGTTTCTTTTCCTGACGCAAGCATTGAACGGCATATGCTACCGCAAGATATGTTTTACCTGTCCCGGCAACGCCTGTTGAAAAAACAATGTCGTTTTTACGCAGAGCATCGCAAAGAATAGCCTGCCCCAGTGTTTTAGGATAAATCAATTTTCCTGATCGGGTCTTTCCTATTGGTCGTAATTGATCCACATGAAAATCCTTTAATTTGTTCTCTTTTGCCAAAGTACAAAGATAACTTACATCCTGTGAATGAAGCTTTCGTTGCGTATCAATCAACTCAAAGCATTTTTGTATAACGAGAACAATAGATTCAGTGTTTTCATTTTCTTCTATCTTGATTTCATGAGAACGAATTAAAAGCTTTGTTTTAAAATGTTTCTCTATGATTTCTAAATTAGAATCTTCAAAACCTGTAAAGATCTGCACTTCATCCAAAGTGCGATCCAAGAGATCAAAAGAATAGTAATTCAAATAAGTTCCTCCTTATAAGAAAAAAATCTGCATAAAATGCAGATTCATTATTTTCCTCTACGAGCTTTACGTGCTGCTTCAGATTTCAATTTTCTACGTACACCTGGTTTAACGTAAAATTCTCTTTTGCGCGCCTCAGCAAGGGTGCCATTACGAGATACCTGACGTTTGAATCTTCTTAAAGCGTCATCCAATTGTTCGTTTTCTTTAACAACTACTTTTGGCATAAACAAACCTCCCTTCCCGAGTTAAGCAAGATGATTATATATCAAAATACTAAAAAATTCAAGACTTTTATGCTGCTTGATTCGTGTATTTTTCAATACATTCCTTAACCGCAACATTATCACCGATCCAAGGAGCCCTTCCATTCTCTCGATAGATAAAAGATTCGTCTCCTTTTCCTAATAGAAGGATCGCATCGCCTTCATTGGCATTTTCTACAGCTTGACGTATGGCTTCATAACGATCCTCAATAAAGATGTTTTGTGTGGATTTAATTCCCTCTTTGATTTGATCGGCAATTTCTTTTGGATCTTCATCACGAGGATCGTCTTCAGTTAAGATGATCAAATCGCAATATTGATCTGCAATTTCACCAAATACTTTACGTTTGGCAATATCTCGTTTACCGGCCGAACCAAAGACCGCAATCAATTTTTTATCTTTACAGATTTGGCGTCCAAACTGCATGATCTTTTCCATACCATCAGGCGTATGTGCAAAATCAACGACAACATGATAAGGTTGTCCTAGATCTATTTGTTCTAGACGTCCATCAATTTGAGGAAGATGTTCGCACTGATCAATAATTTCCTGTAAATCCATTCCCGTTTCATGTAAAGCGGCAATGCTGGCAAGAAGATTATAAATATTATATGTCGCAACCAGATTGGTTTTAACTTTATAAGTCTTTCCTCCATAAACAAGATCAAAGCGAGAATAGTGTGAATCAATCACAACATTGATAGCACGATAATCACATTCACGATCAATTCCATAAGAAATAACTTTAGCTCTTGAAATACTTCTTAGATCTTCATATTTTTCATCATCAACATTTAAAATCGATACTCCATCTTGTTTTACAAGATTTTTAAACAAAAGACTTTTTGCCTCAAAATAGTTATCCAATGTTCCATGAAAATCTAGATGATCATAAGTAAAATTGGTAAAGATGGCGACATCAAATTTGATTGCATCAACACGATGCTGCGCAAGGCCATGAGAACTTACTTCCAAAGCACAGGCTTTCATCCCTTTTTGGACCATATCAGACATCGTTTTGTGCAATACTAATGGATCTGGTGTTGTCAAATCGGGAGCTAATTTGACATTTCCATATTCGATGGAAATTGTTCCGATATATCCGCAAGGTTCAATCGTATTACGAATATTTCGGATGATGTTCGATATAGTACTTTTTCCATTTGTACCTGTTACACCATACATTAGCATTTTATCAGCCGGTTTTGAATAAAACAGGCGTGCACATTGGTTCATCGCGTCTATAACATCATCAACACGAATATAAACGGCACCACTTTTCATTTCTTCAAGTTTTTTGGAATGGACTATACATTTAGC
Organism: Faecalitalea cylindroides; assembly: GCF_028321995.1. NCBI lineage: Bacteria > Bacillati > Bacillota > Erysipelotrichia > Erysipelotrichales > Erysipelotrichaceae > Faecalitalea > Faecalitalea cylindroides. Next base: position 25,620 of record NZ_JAQLXG010000013.1, on the reverse strand, counting down.
TCCATTTTCTAAAGCCTGATTGATAAAATCATGTCCATCGTGTGTTATGCCTGGTAAACAAAAGTAGATATTTCCTGGTTTTACTTTTCTTGAATCCGAACATAAGCCGGTAATATTAACAGTTGGAGCATTTTTAAATAACTTGCTTAAGCGCATAATTAAGCCTTCTTTCTAACAATATATGTTCCATTCTCTATTGTATCCCATGAAGTCAAGATACGTCCAGATAGTATTGTATCACTTTCTATGCGAGCAGGGTGATATTGATTTGTATAGCCAAAATATGTATTCCCTTCATTGCGTTCGATCAATACCGTAATATTTGGATAACGCTCCATGTCTTTTTGGCGCAATTCTTTAGAAAGTTCTAATAATTTGGATGTTCTTTCCTTTTGAATCGTACCATGTACTTCCCCTTTCATACTGGCCGCTTTGGTTCCATCTCTTTTAGAGTATGGGAAAACATGCAGGAATGAAAACTCAATTTCTTTGAGATTTTGATAGGTTGTTTCAAATTCTTCATCACTTTCCATGACAAAGCCTGTAATAACATCGGTTGAAATTGAAATATCAGGAATTTGGCTTCGAATTTTAGAGATTCTATTTTTAAACTCTTCAATCGTATATGGTCGATTCATTCTTTGTAGTGTTTCGTCACATGCAGATTGAACCGGAATATGCAGGTGATGACAAATTCTTGGTTCTTTTAAGATCAATTCAATTAGTTCATCACTGACTTCAGTGATTTCGATGCTAGAAATTCGAAAGTAAACATTTTGTGTATTTTCTAGTAACAACTTCAACAAGCAGGCAAGATCAATATCGTTATCTTTATAACGTCCAGTATGAATTCCTGTAAGCACGATTTCCTGATGACCTTTTTCTTCCAGTTCTTTTGCGATCTTAATAACTTCATCGCTTGAAAGAGAGCGTTCTCTTCCTCGTGCAAAAGGAATTGCACAATAGCTGCAGAATTGATTACAGCCATCCTGAACCTTTAAAAAGGCTCTTTCCATATTCTCAAAACAATGAATTGGCATGGCTTCAAAGTCAAAATATTGATCAATTGGTTTTACTTGATCCATCTTATGTTTTTCATGAATCAATTCATCAATCAAAGGTACAATCTTGTTTTTATCCTTTGCACCGATTATTAAATCGGCTTCTAAAGCCTTTCTTTGTTTTTCATCAATAAATTGTACATAACAACCAACTAGTACGATCAATGCATTTGAATTGTTTTTCTTCGCATGATGTATTTTCTGTCTAGATTTAGAAGCTGCTGTATTGGTGACCGTACAAGTATTTATGATACAGATATCACAAGGGTCATCTTTTCCAACTTCTATGTATCCAGCTTTTTTTAAACTTTCTGCATAGTATTGAGATTCATATGTATTTACTTTACAGCCAAGAGTTTCTATGTGAAATCGCATTAGTTCTCCTTTCCACAATGAGTTTGATATTCGATGCAGGATAAGATATAGCAGGCAGCTGTTTCGGCTCTTAAGATATTTTTCCCTAATGAACAAGATGAAAAATGATCATTTTTTAATTTTTCTATCTCTTTTTCATCGAATCCGCCTTCAGGGCCAATGCATATTGTAATCGATTCAGGATCTTTTTCTAAATAAGCTGCCAGATGCTTTGAAGGATCATCTTCTTTCTCATAGGCAACTAGATTGCATTCGCTTTGAAAGTCTTTAAGTGTTTCTATTTTTTGAATTGGTGTTAGTTCAACAAGATCATTTCGATTGCATTGTTTACAGCTGGCAAGAATGATGGAAGACCAACGTTCCAACTTCTTTTGTTGCTTCTTTTCATCCAGCTGAACAACTGAATATCTCGATTCAAAAGGGACGATCCTTGTAACTCCTAATTCACAGGCTTTTTGTAACATCCATTCGAATTTATCTTGTTTGATCAATGAACAACAAAGTGTGATATGCTGCGCTTTTTGTTCGACCGTCATTTTATCAAAGAGATAAATATAAGGCTTTTGTTGCACACGTGCTAAAAACACCTGCGATGTATTTGTTACAACACGAATCGTCTCTTTATCAGATGTTCGAAGAACATCAAAAAGATGATGAGCTTCCTTTTCATTCAACATGATTTTTTGATTTACATTTGCATCGGTTTCTATAAAGACTTGTTTCATTGTTTTCCTTCCTGAGCTGCAAGCTTTAACTGTTTAACTTCATATGGTTTCAAACGACGATATTCACCTGGTTTCAAATCATTTACTTCAATAGATCCAAAGCGTACACGATGCAGTTTTCGAACTTGATGACCAAGGGCTTCCATCATATTTTTGACCTGGTGATTCTTCCCTTCCATGATCGTCAATTCAAAGATCGTACGATCGCGGGTAACATCATTGGATATAACTTTAACTTTAGCTGGTTGAAAATCTCCAATATTGGTTTTTAGACCTTTTCTTAAAAGACGAATATCATCCTGAGTCAAGGTCCCTTGAAGATTTACCACATATGTTTTTGGTAAGTGATATCGAGGATGGATCATCTGGTTACAGAAATCTCCATCATTGGTCAATAATAAGACACCACTTGTATCATAGTCTAAACGCCCAACAGTATACACTCTTTGTGGAACATCTAAATAATCAAGAACGGTTCTGCGATCTCGATCATCGTTGCTGGAACAAATGCATCCCTTTGGTTTATTGATAACATAATATACTTTATCTTCAAACTCTAAGAGTTTGCCATCTACTTCGATTTCATCGTTTCCTGAGACTTTCGTACCTAAGGTCGTGCATAGTTCTCCATTTACATATACTTTTCCTTCCAGTATCAACTCTTCAGCTTTTCTTCTTGAACAAATACCGGAACGTGCTATAACTTTTTGTAATCTTTCCATATTCTACTCCTCGAATAATTCTTCATCATCACTTCGCTGTTTAGGAAGCTGTGGTAATTCTTTTAGTGTTTCCAATTGAAAGGCATCTAAAAATTCATCTGTAACAGCATACAACAATGGTTTTCCTACCACATCCAGGCGATCTTTGGCCTCGATTAAATTACGGGCTTGAAGTTTTTTTAACATCATTTCGCAATTAACACCGCGTATTTCTTCAATTTCTACACGTGTAATAGGTTGTTTGTAGGCAATAATGGCCAAAGTTTCAAGAGCAGCCTGTGATAAGGATACCTGCTTGAATTGTTCAAATAATCTTTGGGCATAAGGATAAATGCATTCTTTTGTCACAAATTTAAATCTAGAAGCATATTCAACAAGCTCAAAACCATGATGTATATCAGAATATTCTTCTTTCAACTTCTGTATATTTGATAGGATTGCTTCCTTATCATCGACTTGAAGGCTTTCCATGATTTGTTCAATGCTTAAACCTTCATCACCGCTTAAGAATATCAATCCTTCAATGATTGCCTTTTGATTATCCATTATTCAATCCCTCTTTTCACATAGATATGATCTTCTGAGTCAATCGTAAAATCTAACCATTTTTGATGGATCAAATCAAGAATGGATAAAAAAGTCACGATAACCATATGCAGTGAAGAACAATCATCACATAATGTTTCAAATAATATCATATCATTTGAATCTTTTAATCTTTCTTTGATCTGTTCAAGTCTTTCTTCTACGGAAAGTTCTTTGATCGTTACCTTGGTCTCATATGGTTTCAATAAGATCATGCGTTGCAAAACACGATTCATCGCTTTTAATAATTCATATGGACTTTGGTTTTCCAATGTATCACTTTCAATGGGAATTGACCATTGTTCGACTAGAGGTGATACAGGTCTTGTGAAATGTTTTTGACGATTTTCGTAATCGATCCTTAACTTTTCACTGATTTCTTTATACTTCTGATATTCGACCAATCGAGCTACCAGTTTTGTTCTTTGGTCTTCTTCATATTCTTCTTCGACCTGAACTTCTTCTCTTGGTAAAAGTTTCTTTGATTTATATTCAATCAAACTTGCTAATTCGCTCAAATACTCACTGGCAATTTCTAGATGAAGATCTTTCATTTGATGAATGAACTCAATATATTGCGTTGTCAATACATTCATATCCAAATCAAAAAGATCCAGTTTATTTTCTTTGATTAAGTGCAGCATCAGATCCAATGGACCTTCAAACTGATCGATCGTAACAGTAAACTTCATAAAAATCACCTATAATAGTATATCAGATATAATCTAGCCGTTAAAGCGAAAATGATTGAATGTCGAGAATGGATTTTCACGTTTTTTACTACTGTTTTAAACCTTTCTATGTTACTATATATCCACATAAGGGGGGTAAATATGAAAAGAGCTTTTGTCTATTTTCTTATCGCAATATTCTTATTATTGGTTGTACAGCCTAATATCCAAACAAGTGATGTAGACAAAAATAATCGTGTGCCTACCAATACAACCAATTCAATCACTACAAATGAAAATGCCGATATTCCTCAATCCGAATCAAAAGCTACAATTTGTATTGACCCTGCAAATGGAGGAACGGACACAGGTTATGTTGTTGATGAAAATACTAGTGAAAAAGATATCAACCTTACCATAAGTTTAAAGATTGGCGAAGCACTTCAAAAGGCCGGTTACAATGTTGTCTATACTCGAACCGATGACAACTTTGAAACTTATTCCAGTGAAGATGACTCCACAAAAGCAAGAATCAATCTGGCAATTGATCAAAACGCAGATTATTTTATCAGTGTTCAAATGAACAATGATGAAGACCGATTGACAAAGGGATATTCCCTATTTACACAATCAAATGAAGATATGATCAACCTTGCACAAGCAATATCTGAGAAATTGAATAATTTAAGTTATTCAACATTTGGTGGATTGGATAGTGATCATTATGCCAACTTTCCTATCCTGCAAGATCGAGATCTTCCTTCAGTTTTATTAGAACTTGGTTATTTAACGAATGCAGATGATCTAACAAATCTTACAGATGAAAGTTTTCAAAATAAAATAGCCTATGCAATTGCCGAAGCTTTTGTTGAAACGATCAACTAAAGCTTCTTTTTTTATAAAAACCTTTCCTAATGAAGTGGAAATTGATATAATCATGAAAAGGAATGAAAAGAAATGAAAGAGAAAGAAAATATTATTTATAAAGGAAAAATATTTGATTTAATTCAAAAAGATGTCGTAATCAACGATAAGATTTATCAACGTGATATTATTCGCCATCCAGGTGGCGTTGGTGTTCTGGTTACAAAAGAGGGTAAGATATTGTTTGTTAAACAATTTCGTCATGCGATCAATAAGGAAACTTTAGAAATTCCTGCCGGAAAACTTGAATACGGTGAAGATCCTAAAACTTGTGGAATGCGTGAGTTAAATGAAGAGGCATATCTAGAATGTGAAGAATTACAATTAATTACTTCCATTGTCAGCACGCCTGGTTTCTGTGATGAGCGTATATGGATCTATGAAGCTATTCATCCAAAGCTCACAACTTATCATTTAACACAAGATGAAGATGAAAACATTGATTTAGTTTGGCTGAATGTCAATGAAGCATATCAAATGATCTTGGATCAAAAAATTGACGATGCTAAAACAATCATAGCTATACAGTATGCGTTTATAAATAGAAAGTAGAGGATAAAAAGATTATGAATTTTGTTTTTATTTCACCCAATTATCCAGAAAATTACTGGTTATTTTGTAGAGGATTAAAAAAATACGGAGCCACAGTACTTGCTATTGTTGATACTCCATACGATTCATTAAAAGATGAGCTTAAAGCTAATATTGATGAATGTTATGTCGTATCAAGTTTCAATGACTACGAACAAATGGTAAAAGCAGTTGGATATTTTACCTTTAAATATGGAAAGATTGACTGGATTGAATCCAATAATGAAGCTTGGCTTACTTTGGATGCGAAATTACGTGATGATTTTAACGTCAAGACTGGCTTTGATTTTAAAACGATCAATGAATATCAATCAAAATCAGCCATGAAAAAATACTATGCTAAAGCGAATATTCCTACAGCTCGATATACACTTGTTGATTCATTGGAAAATGCATTAAATTTTGCACATGAAGTTGGATATCCTCTTGTATTAAAACCAGACCATGGTGTTGGCGCCAGCTTTACATATACGATTAATTGCGATGAAGACCTTAATACATATTATAAACAGACTTTGAATCAACAAATGATCTTAGAAGAATATGTAGATGGTGAAGTATTCACATTAGATGGCGTTTGTGATCAAAACGGTGATATTCGATATATAAACTCTCTAGAATATGTTGGCAATTGTATGGATAGTGTTCTTTACCAACAAAGCATTGGTGCCTATACTGCTTTTTCAATCAAGGATGAATATAAAAATGTTGTACAGGAAACCATTCATGCTTTTCAATTGAAAAACCGATTCTTCCATTGTGAATTTTTTAGATTAAATAAAGCTAAAAAAGGATTAGGAAAAAAAGGAGCCATCATTGGCTTAGAAGTCAATTTTAGACCACCTGGAGGATTTGCCCCAGATTTAATGAATTATGCCGGAAACATTGACGTATATGAGATCTGGGCAAAAGTTTTACTAACTCAGGACGGATATTTTGATTTAAAAGAGCGAAAATCGTCTGGTTTTGCAGGCCGAAGAGATTCTATTAATTATAAATATACGGTTGAAGAGATTGAAACAATGTACAAGAAAAATCTTATTGAGACAAAATATCTTCCACCAGCTTATGCCGCAACAATGGGAAACTGTACAATTATAGCTAGATTTGATACTCTTAAAGAGCGAGAAGACTTCTATAGAGATGCGCTTGCCATAGCTGAATAGAAAGGATCTTTAAATTGATATTAAAATTTGATTTATATATGTCTAGATTGCATCAGGAACGTACAATTCATATGTATCTTCCAGATGATTATTTAGTTACAAAAAAAAGATATCCTGTTCTTTATATGTTCGATGGTCACAATCTATTTAATGATGAAGATGCAACATATGGAAAGTCCTGGAATCTAGAACAACAGATTCGCTGGAATCATAAAGAACTTATTGTTGTTGGACAAGAATGTTCACATGATGGTAATGCCCGTCTAGATGAATATGGTCCCTGGCCCTTTGCAGACGAAAACTTTGGAATTTTTGAAGGTAAAGGAGAAGCGACTATGCACTTCTTTGTCGAAGAGTTAAAGCCTTACATTGACCATCATTTCCCTACTTTGCCAGATCGAGATCATACGTGGATCGGAGGCAGCAGTTGTGGTGGACTCATGGCTTATTTTGCAGGTGTATTCTATAGCCATATTTATTCTAAATCACTTGTTATTTCTCCATATTTTCAACCAGTAGAAGAATATTTATATTGGGATACAGAAAGGGCTTATGTTCATGATGGCAGTTGCATGTATATGTCATGGGGAGCTTTAGAAGGTGGGAAACATTCGTTTATTCGTGAAACAAAGATTTGCACAGAACTAGCTAATAAATTGATCAATAAAGGTGTTTATATTCAATTTAATGTAAAGCCAGAAGGCAGACACAGAGAAAGTGACTGGGAAAAGGAAGCATCTACCTTCCTAAATTTCCTGCTTTGATAAAAATGGATCGCAGTGTTAAAGTAAAACGACTTCAATCCCCCTCTAAAGGAAGAACAATTTGTATCAGCGATATACACGGCAATTTGAATATTTATAAAAAATTGTTGAATAAAGTAAAATATCAACCGGGCATAGACCGGTTGATGCTTTTGGGAGATCTTGTTGAAAAGGGAGAAAAAAACCTGGAAACACTTCACTTTGTGATGAATCAAGCCAAACATGAAGATGTACATGTTATTATGGGAAACTGTGATTTTATCTGTAAGAATGTGCTTTTTGCCTATCGACTGGATTTTTTAAAAGACGTCCTCTTACAAAGAAAACAATCTTTGATCCATGAAATGGCAAATCAAATTGGTATTTCTTTAGATATAAATACTGATATGAGCTGGTATACACATGAAATTCGCAAACACTTTTTAGATGAACTATGTTTTTGTAATGATCTACCTCATGTCATTGACACGGATTCGCATATCTATGCACATGCAGCTATCATGAATGAAACTACATTTGGCGATGATTTTAGAGAAGTTATGACAACACATTTCTTTTTAAATAAAAACATGCATTTTCATAAAAAAGTCATTGTTGGTCATCTTCCTGTTACTGAATATTGTCATTCCATTGCCTCATTCGATCCAATCTATGATGGAAGTACAAATGTATATTCCATTGATGGTGGTAATGTCGTAAAAAAAGCAGGACAGTTAAATGCTCTGATTTTTGATAAAAATATCGTTAATGTTGAAAGCGTGGATGAATTACCAGAAGTTGAAGTTATTGAAACGGTCTTGGAACATAATCAAATTCCTCTGTTTGTCACATGGAATACATCACAAATTAAAGTTTTGAAGACAACTTCGAAACAATCGTTAGTTTATAATTCATTTTTAAATCGAACTTTCTGGGTTGAGAATGAATTCATTCAAGATTTTAAGGCAACAGATTATACAAATTATCAGATACCATTAACCAAAGGAGAAACAGTAAAACTTGTTTGTCTCTATCAAGATAAAGCTCAAGTTAAAAAAAATGGCGTTCTTGGCTGGACATATCAAAAAAATTTAAAGATATAAGATCATCTAAATATTTTGACAGATTTAAATTTATATGTTGATATTTCATTGTACGTACTTAGACATGGTTTTCTGGCCGCTCGAGGCTGGATGTGCAGATTGATGCAGAGCCATGTCTTTTTATATGAAAAAATCTCACCATTATAGACTAAGAATTTAATCTATGTTGGCGAGATTTCTATTATTTATCTAATTCTTTTGCGATATACAAGCATTTACAAAGTTCTTTTACATCTTCTTCACTTGTATTCCAGCTTGTAACTAAACGCACAGATAAAAAATCATCCTGTTTATTCCAAATTTCAAAATCAACCATCTTTGATAAGTAATCATACTGTTCTAATGTTAAATTTAAGAAAATTTGGTTTGTTGTGCTTTTCATTAGAAATGGATACCCAAGATTATGCGCATACGCCTGGATTCTTTGAGCCATTTCATTTTCGTGTTTAGCAACTCTAAAGAAAGCTCCATCATAGAATAAACCAACAAACTGTAAACCTAGAAGCCATCCTTTTGCCATCATGGCTCCATCTTGCTTCATGACAAAACGGAAATTTTGCGCTAAATCCTTGTTTGAAAATACGACAGCTTCTCCCATTAAGGCACCATTTTTAGTTCCTCCAATATAGAAGACATCACACCATTTAGCTATATCATTCAGTGAGTAGTCAACTCCGGATTCTAAAGCTGCTCCTAAACGTGCTCCATCCATCATCAAATAAAGTCCTAATTTATCACAGGCTGCCCTTAATGATTCTAATTCTTCTCTAGTATAAACAGTACCAAATTCTGTAGAGTTTGAAATATATACTAATTTCGGATAAACCATATGCTCATATGTCATCATATGATCGTTAAAGCATTTTTCAATCTGTGAAGCATGTAATTTACCATCTGAATTGGGTAATTCAATTACTTTATGACCAGTAGCTTCAACAGATCCGGTTTCATGTGTTGAAATATGTCCGGAATCACAAGCTATAACAGCTTCATACGGACGTAAAATTGATTTAATGATCGTTAAATTTGTTAATGTACCACCTGAAATAAATTGAATATCAACTTCTGTATCAGGCATATTTGCCTGAATCAAAGTTCTAGCCTGTTCACAATATTTGTCTAATCCATATCCAGGATGGCTATCATAATTTGTCTTGTTTAATAAATCTAAAATTTCAGGAATACATCCCTGTCCATAATCGTTACGGAAAAATAACATTGTATATTCCTCCTTTCAGTAACGGTTTTATTATATCACAGATAAAATAATGCGAAAAGAACACATCAGGTATGTTCTATATTGAAAAAAGCCATAACTTTTTGAAATTATTTCTGACTAGAAATATTTTAATTCTATTTGTTAGATATCGTACTTAAACACCTTTTTCTAAATTAGGATTTTTCTATCCTATAAAAACATTGTAAATCACTACAACATAGACAAATACTGCGGTTAAGCAGGTTATAATAAAACCTCCTTTATCTCTATTATTTTTATATTCTACACTTCTTAATAGTAATAGAGTGGCAAGTGATACAAGCATAATTGTATTTGCGATGTCGAAGGAAAGAATTTTCACTAATCCTAATGTAGCAAAAAGCATTGTTATTATAGATAAAATGATTTTTGCGATTTTCATACAATCACATTCCTTTGTAAAAATTTTAAGATTCCCTTTTGTGTATTTAAGTTTTTCGTTATTTTCTATTTTATTGTTTATTGCGCCTAATTGCGATAACTTCCCCATCTATTTTCTCCTTTGTAACACAATGATTTTCTAAATATACTTAGTAGCCTCTTTAATGCTAAGCTTTGCCATATTCTCTTTATGTGATTGAATGAATTTTCTGACCCATTCTGGATTCGTTTTAGAATAATCTCTTAAAGCCCATCCTATAGCTTTATTGATGAAAAATTCCTCGCTATTAAGGTTGTTTACAAGGATCTGTTCCAATAATTTCGTATTGGTTTTCTCTTTTCTTCCAAGCTGATGATCTATCGCTAATCTTCTTACCCAAAAATTTGGATCTTTTGACCATGCTAACATTAAACTATCTACTCGTGGATCATTCAACCCAATGGTTCCAATTACTTGATCAAAGAAATCAATTGTATCCCACCATTGTTTATTCCTAATATAATTTTCAATTTTAGAAATGTCTTCATAACTTAAAAATTTATTGAGCTTGATCAAGTAATCATATACAAGATATTGAAATTCTCGATGTTCATCTTGAAAACATTGATTCAGAAAATTCCAATCCACTTGTTTTGATTGCTTCTCTTCTTTTAGAAAGTCCTTGTATAAAGATTTTCGTATAGGTGTTGGAATTCCGTAAAATTTAAACATATTTCGCATATATTTAGACATTTCTATTGCCCTTTCAGAATTGGAATATTGTTCAAAAAGAATTCTCATTTTATTGTATTTATCCATAAACATCCTTTATTAATTAAATCTTGACTTCATATTTAGTGACAAGATCATCTATTTGCGTTTCATTTAATGTGATGATAACATGATTTGCATCATAATAGTTAGCATTAGATACATTGTTTATAAAATCATTGTAAGGGATCGTCTTTCCTTCTTGCACCATGACATACCATTCATGAATACCCTGAATTTGATTTAGAATGATATAAGGTTCTTTAGGAATTACACTTGGAATATTAGCTCCAATAGCGTAGATTCCTACTAATCTATCATGAACTTTATAAACTTTTGGTACTGCATAATATACATCAAGTGATTGGGTTGAATGCAAGTATTCTTCAAATCGATTTAAATCATGATGAAATTTATTGATTTCATTTATACCAATCGAGATAGGATTATAAATACCAAAAATTTCAAAACGCTGATATGTATTCTTTTGGATTTTAGATTCAATATCTTTAAGTCCTTCAATGCTTCCTTCTATATCATATCTAATGAATTTTTCATTCTCTTTTATATGTACCTTTTCTTCTTCTCGTATATATGTAGTAACTTTATACAGATTACATAATGATTGAATTGTATTATAGAACAGATGTATTTCTGAAGGTGTTGTTGGTAAACTTAACTGCAAAACTACATCAAATTCATCCATTGAAATGTCTATTCCACGAGCAGATTTGGCATTATCATATAACAGTGTATGTTTGGCGATTTCATTTTCAATCAATCGATAATTTTCATCACAAACTCCATAAGATAAATTCGTATATCCGATGATTTCTTGAATACTCATCTTTTTCTTAAATAAACCTTTTGGCTTGATTCTTGCGATAACGGACATTATTCTTCTCCCTGTTTAAATTGATTTTAGGTATGTTTTATGTACTAATTTTAGTATATCATTATCTTAAAAAAGTACCTATTCATTTTATACGAATAGGTATTTTTTCATAAAATATAAAAAGCTATGAAATTCAATAGAGATTGATATTTCATAGCTTTATGTAAAATTAAGCTTTTAGACCCATGATTTCGTCTGTGAATAGACGAGCATCCATAAGTTTTAGATCTTCTGCGATAGCAGGTCTGAATTCCATTTGTCCAAGAACATCTTTTTCTAAATCAACACCTGGAGCAATTTCGGTTAAAGTAAATACCCCGTTGCGTAATTCAAAGACAGCACGTTCTGTTACATAAAGAACTTTCTGACCGATTTCTGCAGCGTATTCAGCAGCAAATGTGATCTGTTCAACTTCTTGTATGAACTTTTTGATCTTACCTTCTTCTACGATTTCTAATTTACCGTTTCCGATGTTTTCCTTTAGGCCTTTTGCGGTAAATGTTCCACAATATACTACAACAGGAGCTGTTTGTGTAATGTTGATGAAACCTCCGCATCCAGCGATTTTTGGTCCAAAACGAGAAACGTTGATATTACCGAATTTATCACATTCGGCCAATCCTAAAAAGGCTTGATCCAATCCACCGCCATCATAGAAGTCAAACTGATATGGCTGATCAATGATAGCTTCAGGATTCGTACAAGAACCAAATGCTGTACCGCTCATTGGTACACCACCAATACCTCCGGCTTCAACTGTCATCTTTAAACCAGGAAGACCTTCTTCATTGGCAACATTGGCAATACCTTCAGGCATACCAATACCTAAGTTGATTACTGCTCTAGGATCTAATTCCATAGCTGCGCGACGACATACGACTTTACGTGCATTTAGTGGCATTGGATCAATTGAATCAGCAGGGACACGTACTTCTCCAGATAATGCTGGATTGTATTCACCTGCATATGTCTGCCAGTGGTTTTCTGGCTTTCCGATAACGATGGCATCTACATAGATACCGGGAATCTTAACATCTTTGGCTTTTAGTGTTCCATTTTCAACAACGTTTTTGACCTGAACAATAACTTTACCACCAGAGTTTTTAACAGCTTGTGCAATCGATAATGAATCCAAAGTTGCAGCTTCTTGATCCATTACTACATTTCCACTTTCGTCTGCATAAGTACCACGCAATAAAGCAACGTTTAATGGGAATGATTTATAACGTAACCATTCTTCTCCATCCATTTCGATCAATTCAACTAAGTCTTCTGCCTGACGTGTTCTTTCATTCATCTTAGCCCCTTCTAAACGAGGATCGACGAATGTTTTTAAACCAATTTTTGTGATAACACCAGGACGATGCCCGGCAATTTCTCTAAACATCAAAGAAATAGTACCCAATGGTAAGTTATAACCTTCTACTTTATTTTCGAATACTAATCTTTGGAAAGTCGGGATCAATCCCCAGTGCCCTGCAATAATTCGTTTTAACAAACCTTCATGACCTAAGTGGTTAACACCTAACTTATCTGTTCCATCACCTACACCAGCGGAGAACATAACTGTTAAATCTCTTGGGTGTCCAGTTTCTTTAAAACTATTCTCAATTGCGATTGATAGCTCCTGAGGGTGTCCCATTCCTATAAAGCCACCAATACCGATTGCATCGCCATCTTTGATCAGTTTAACGGCTTCTTCGGCTGTCATTAATTTTGACATATAATTCCCTCCAAGCTTTTATTTGTTTTTAAATTCTTTTTCTTTTACTTTATTTACGAAGCATTCCATTCCATAAGTCTGATCTTCTGTAGCGAAGCAAGCAGAGAAATCTTTTACTTCAACTGCGATTGCAGCGTCGATGTCTAATTGAAGTCCTTCATTAATAGCTTTCTTAGCCTGTGCAACAGCAATAGGTGCATTCTTGCAGATACCATTTGCCATTTTCATAACTGTTGCCATTAATTCTTCAGCAGGTACAACAGCGTTTACCAAACCAATTGATAATGCTTTGTCAGCTTTGATGTTTCTAGCACCGAAGATCATTTCTTTAGCGATTCCAACAGGTACTAAACGAGCTAGACGCTGTGTTCCACCAAATCCTGGAGTAATTCCTAATCCAACTTCTGGCTGTCCAAATACAGCGTTTTCGCTTGCAACACGGATATCACATGCCATAGCAAGTTCGCATCCTCCACCTAATGCAAAACCATTAACAGCTGCGATAACTGGGCAATGCATTGTTTCAATGGCACGGAAAATTTTGTTTCCATAAGCACCATATTCAGCTGCTTCTTCAACAGTTTTGTCTTTCATTTCAGCAATATCAGCACCAGCTACGAAACTTTTTGCACCAGCACCAGTAATGATCGCACAGTAAGTATCTTTATCAGCTTCTACAGTATTTACCGCTTCTTCTAAATCTTTTAAAACAGCTGTACTTAAAGCATTTAATGCTTTTTCACGATTGATCGTAATGATTGAAACGTGACCTTGCTTTTCTAATAATACGTTTTCCATCTTGTGTTTTTCCTTTCCTTTTTAAAAAAGGCGAAACGAATGTTCGCCTTCAATTTTTAAAATCCTAGTATTTGAAGAAACCTTCACCAGTCTTGCGACCTAATTTACCAGCACGAACCATTTTTCTTAATAATGTGCTTGCACGGTATTTAGAATCACCAGTTTCATTGTATAGAACGTCCATTATAGCAAGAACGATATCCAAACCAATTAAATCACCTAAAGCCAAAGGTCCCATAGGATGGTTTGCACCTAACTGCATAGCTGTATCGATATCAGATGCAGATGCGATACCTTCCTGAAGGATGAAAGTAGCTTCATTGATCATTGGAACTAAGATACGGTTAACAACGAATCCAGGTCCTTCGTTAACTTCAACTGGAGTTTTTCCAATTTCTTTAGAAATAGCAATGATTTCATCTTTAACTTCAGCTGGAGTGTTTGCTCCGGAAATAACTTCAACTAATTTCATACGATCAGCTGGGTTGAAGAAATGCATACCGATAACTGGATGTTTGATTCCGTTAGCAATTTCAGTTACAGACAATGAAGAAGTGTTTGTTCCAAAAATTGCGCCTTCTTTAACGATTTCATCCAATTTAGCGAACAATTCTTTTTTAACTGGCATCTGTTCAAGAACAGCTTCAACGATTAGATCGCAGTCAGCTAGATCTTCATAAACACCAGCTTTTAAATTAGCTTTTGCAGCTTCAGCAGCTTCAGCGTCGATTTTTCCACGAGCAACTAATTTATCTTTGCTGGCGCAGATTTTAGCAACACCGTTTTCTGCCCATTCTTTTTTAACGTCAACTACTGTTACTTCATTTCCAGCACTGGCAAATGCATTAGCAATGCCCTGTCCCATTGTACCAGCACCAACAACACCAATTTTTCTAGTCATTTTTTATTATCTCCTTAAGCAGCTTTTGCTTTTTTAATTTCTTCTACAAGTAAAGGTAATACTTCGTTTACATCACCAACGAATCCCATGTTAGAAATCTTGAAGATTTCTGCTTCTGGGTCACGGTTGATAGCGATGATCATATCTGATTTTTCCATACCAGCAACATGCTGAACGGCACCAGAAATACCACAAGCGATATACAATGCAGGACGAACTGTCTTACCAGTCTGACCAACCTGGATATTCTTGTCTGCATAACCATCTTCTACAACAGCACGAGTAGCACACATTACACCGTCAAGTTCTTCAGCACATGCTTTTACTACATCTAGGCATCCTTCAGCACCACGACCAGCACCTACAAGGATGTTTGCTTTTGTGATATCCACACCTTCAACGATTTTTTCAACAACTTTGTCGATTGTTACTTCTGGTTCAGTTGTTTTCCAATTTGGAGAGAAAGTTTCTACTTCACCAGTACGAGTTTCATCAACTGGAGCCATATCGAATACTTTTGGACGAATTGTAGCCATCTGTGGACGAGTGTCTGGGCATACGATCGTACCGAATAAGTTACCACCGAAAGTAGGACGAGTTACAAGCAATAATGCTTCTCCCTCTTTAGCTTTATCAAGATCGATAGCAATCTTAGTAGCATCGGCAGTTAGTCCGGCATTAATACGAGCAGCAACACGTGGAGCTAAGTCACGTCCAAGTACAGTTGCACCAGTTAAGAATGAATCTGGTTTATAGTTTTCGATTACCTGAGTCAATGCATCTGCATAAAACTGAGTTGAGTAATCTTTTAATAATACGTCATCAACAACGATAACTTTATCAGCACCGTGTGCAATAACTTCATTAGCTTTGTCAGCAATCTGATGTCCAAGCAATACACCAACTACTTTGAATCCCATTTCAGGAATAGAAGCAACTAGTTTTCTTGCTTCAGAAATCAATTCGTAACCAACTTCAGCGATTACACCGTTTTTCTGTTCAACAAAAACATAGATATCTTTATATCCTTCAAATTTTGCCATGTAAATTCTCCTTCCTACTTAGTAATCAATTGCTTTTCTTTCAAAGTTTTCGCAATTAATTCAGCTGTTTCTTTAGCTGGCATGTTATAAGTCTGTGTTTCAGCACTAACATCTTTTGTGAATGTAGCGTGAACTTTTGTAGGAGAACCTGCTAAACCAACAACAGACTGGTCTAAATCAAGATCATCAAATGTCATGATCTTAACTGGGTTGTTGAAAGAATCAACGATATCATTACAGTTCATGTAACGAGGTTTGTTCATTCCAGATAAAGTAGTTAATACACAAGGCATTTTAGCAGTTAAGATTTGTTCTTCGTCTTCCAAAGCTTTCTTAACTGTTACTTTTTCAGGAGTTAATTCAATGATTTCATCAACGTAAGTTACCTGAGGTAAATCAAGACGTTCAGCTGTCTGAGGACCTACCTGTGCAGTATCACCATCGATAGCCTGACGTCCAGCGATGATCAAATCATAACCAATCTTCTTAAGTGCTGCTGCCAAAGTACGGCTTGTTGCACAAGTATCAGCACCACCTAAACGACGGTCTGTTAGCAAGTAAGCTTCATCTGCACCACGTGCAATTGTTTCCTGAAGCATTCCTTTTGCCTGAGGTGGACCCATAGATACAACAGTAACGTTGATTGATGGATCTTTATCTTTTAATTCTAAAGCAGCTTCAAGACCTGCAAGGTCATCTGGGTTGATGATGCTAGGAACACCATCACGTACTAATGTACCAGTTACTTTATCAACTGTAATTTCAGTTGAATCTGGTACTTGTTTTACAAGAACGACAATTTTCATAATTATTCAGATTCCTTTCTTTAGCGTAACATTGCACCAGAAATTACCATACGTTGAACTTCTGAAGTACCTTCATAGATTTCAGTGATCTTAGCATCACGGAACATTCTTTCAACTGGTAAATCACGAGTATAACCATATCCACCCATTAACTGGATAGCTTTTGTAGTTACTTCCATTGCAACTTCAGCAGCAAACAATTTAGCTTCAGCAGCAAGTGTTGTATAAGGACGACCTTCTTCTTTTGCCATAGCAGCAGAATATACAAGCCATCTTGCAGCATCTACTTTAGTCTGCATATCAGCTAATTGGAACTGAGTGTTCTGGAATTTAGCGATTGGACGACCAAACTGTTTACGAGCTTTTACATAAGGGATAACTTCATCGATAGCACCCTGAGCAATACCTAATGCCTGAGCAGCGATACCGATACGTCCACCATCAAGAGTCTGCATTGCGATCTTGAATCCCTGTCCTTCTTTACCTAATAGGTTTTCTTTTGGAATACGAACGTTATTGAAGATAAGTTCACTTGTAGCAGAACCACGGATACCTAATTTCTTTTCATGAAGACCGAAAGTGAATCCTGGAGTTCCTTTTTCTACGATAAACGCAGAAATACCACGAGTTCCTTTTGATTTGTCTGTCATTGCGAAGATGATATAAACTTCAGCTTCACCTGCGTTTGTGATGAAGATCTTAGTACCGTTCAATACATAATGATCACCATCTAAAACAGCTGTTGTCTGCTGTCCAGCAGCATCTGTACCGGCATTTGGTTCAGTCAAACCAAATGCAGCAAGTCTTTTACCTGTGCATAGGTCTGGCAAGAAACGTTTTTTCTGTTCTTCTGTACCAAACTGAGCGATCGGCCAAGTACCCAAAGATGTATGAGCACTTAATACAACACCTGTTGTCGCACAAGTTTTTGATAATTCTTCTACAGCCATGATGTAGCAAAGATAGTCAGCTCCAGCTCCTCCGTATTCACGAGAATAAGGAATACCTAACATTTTTGCCTGACGCATAACTTCAACGTTTTCTTTTGGGAAACGTTCGTTTTCGTCTACATCAGCTGCGTTTTCTTTTACTTCGTTTTGCGCAACTTCTCTGAACAACTTCTGCATAAGTTTTTGTTGTTCTGTTAAATTGAAATCCATAAATGAAGTTCTCCTTTCCTTTTCTGAACCATTCGATTTTTTGGATATCGAAAAGCATGATAAAGATAAACTTTTCACACAGACTCATTTTACAAGGTATTTTTCATGTAGTCAATGAATTTGTGAATTTTTTAATTAGTTATTTTTTGGCTTTTTTTAACAAGTATTCTACACAAATTATTTTTTTCACAAAGTGTTGACAAACCCTTTCCTTTTGACTAGTATGTGACTGTAAAAACCTATTATATAAAGGTAGAAAGTGAGTGTAAAAAATGAGAAAAGCTTATATCGTCGCTGCAAAACGTAGCGCAATTGGTACTTTTATGGGCAGCTTGACAGACGTTGATGTTGCCGATATGGGAGCAACCGTATTAAAAGAAACAATCAAACAGGCCAACATTGATCCTGCAAACCTTGATGAAGTTATCATCGGTAATGTAATTGCTGCAGGACTTGGACAAAACATCGCCCGTAACGTTGCTTTTAAAGCAGGTATTCCTGTAGAAGTATGTGCTCAATCCATTAACATGCTTTGTGGTTCTGGTTTAAAAGCTGTAATGGAAGCAACTTTAAGAATTCAGGCAAACTTTGGTGATCTTTATGTAGCTGGTGGTGTTGAATCAATGACACGCGCTCCATTCTTATTGAGCTATAAGAATCGTAAAGGTGTTAAATCTGGTGATATGACGGTCGTAGACTCTATGTTGCATGATGGTTTAACAGATGCTATGTATGGAATTCACATGGGTGTAACAGCCGATAATATTGCCAAAAAGTATAACATCTCTCGTGAAGCACAGGATGAATTTGCTTTAGCAAGTCAGCAAAAAGCTTTGGCAGCTATTGAATCTGGTCGCTTCAAAGATGAAATCGTTCCTATCACTTATTCCACAAGAAAAGGTGAAGTAGTTTTTGATACAGATGAGCATCCTCGTCAAACAAGCATGGAAAAACTAGCTAAACTTCGGCCAGCTTTCACAAAAGATGGAACCGTTACAGCAGGTAATGCTTCAGGTATCAATGATGGTGCTTCTTTCACGATCATCGCAAGTGAAGACGCCGTTAAGAAATATAACTTAAAACCGATCTGTGAAGTTGTAGGATTTGGTCAAGGTGGTGTTGATCCACGTGTCATGGGACTTGGCCCTACTCCTGCTATCTTGAACGCATTGAAATATGCAGATCTTAAGATTGAAGATATGGAATTGGTTGAATTAAATGAAGCGTTTGCTGCACAATCTCTTGGTGTTATTCATGAACTTGAAGAAGCTACAGGTATGGATCGTGAAGAATTCTTGAAAAAGACAAACGTAAATGGTGGTGCAATTGCATTAGGACACCCAGTTGGTGCTTCTGGTAACCGTATCCTTGTTACTTTGATCCACGAAATGCAAAAACGTAATTTAACTACAGGTCTTGCATCTCTATGTATCGGTGGAGGTCAAGGAGCAGCTGTTATTATCAAAATGTGCAAATAAACTTATATCAAAAGAAAGCACAGAGAAAAATTTCTCTGTGCTTTTTTCTATGCCAGATCTTTTCGAATAAAACGAACTAGCCCTATAATCCGAACGGGTGTTTCCTCTACTTCTTTCATTGTAAAGAACTTTGATTCATACTTTGAGTTAGCCGGTTCTAAAATCATAAGATCATCTTTGAAATATACTTTTTTGATCGTTGCCTCTTCCTCGATCATTACGATAGCAATTTGTCCAGATTGAACAGTGTCACACTTCTTAACATATACAAGATCACCATCATAGATATGTGCTCCTTCCATAGAATCTCCGACAACTCTTAAAAAGTAATCACCTTTCTGAGCATCTGATTGCCCAAGTTCCAAATATCCTTCGATATCTTGATCTGCCCAAAGATCATACCCTGCTTTTACATTCCCTAAGATTGGTTTGATACGATCTGTTTCTTCAATTACTTTTTCAACATCGCAATCTAAGACAGTTGAAAGTTTTTGAATGGTCGTTTTTTTTAACTTTGTGCTTTCACCATTGATCCATCGATAATAAGTTGATACAGATACACCAACTTCTTTAGCTACATCCGCATGACTTAAATTATTTTGAATTTCAAATTGCACTAGCAGTTCTCTTAAGGTCATATGCATCACTCCATATTACATATGATAACAAATATAATTTTATTTGCAAAATTAAAACATTAAATAATTTACAAATTCCCAAATCTATCTTGTTTTAAGAATTGGATAGTTATAATATGAATTCACAGAGGAGTGATATAGATGGACAAATATTATTTATGTATCGATCTTAAATCCTTTTATGCTTCAGTAGAGTGTGTAGAAAGAGGACTAGATCCATTTAAAGTAAACTTAGTCGTTGCCGACCCTACAAGAGGGCCTGGTGCTATTACTTTAGCGGCCACACCTGCAATCAAAAAACTTGGCATAAAAAGTCGAGGAAGGATCTTTGAGATTCCCAAGCACATCAAATATGAAATTGCCATGCCAAGAATGAAATTATACATGGAATATGCGGCCAGGATCCATGAAATATTCTTAAAATATATATCCAGCGAAGATATCCATGTTTATTCGATCGATGAATCTTTCTTAGATATCTCTTCATATCTAAATCTATATAAAATGAACCCAAAACAAATTGCTTTGATGATCATTCAAGATATTTTTAAAGAAACCGGCATAACTGCAACTGCTGGAATTGGAACCAATTTGTTCTTAAGCAAGATTGCCTTGGACATCATGGCAAAACACGCTCCAGATTATATAGCTTATCTTGATGAGGATATCTTTAAACAAACATTATGGTATCATACACCTTTAACGGATTTTTGGATGATTGGACCAGGAACCGTAAAACGATTGAACGCTTTAGGAATACAAAATCTATATGGTGTAGCTCATTATCCTGAAAAAGATTTATATAAAACTTTTGGTGTCAATGCAGAATACTTGATCGATCATTCCTGGGGCAAGGAACCAACAACTATTGCAGATATCAAAAATTATGTTCCACAAGCCAATTCAATTTCCAATTCTCAAATCCTTTTTGAAGACTATTCCTATGATGATGCTTATTTAGTCATGAAAGAAATGGTCGATATCAATGTTTTAACTTTAATAGAACGACATCTAGTTACAAATCACATTTCCCTTTTCATCGGATATTCCAAAGATATCATTCCCCCTTCTCGAGTGAGTCGACAAATAACTAACACAACAAATTCGTGCCGTGTTTTATTAGACGAATTTAAGCGATTATATAAAATAGGTGTGAATCCTAACTACCCCATCCGCCATATTGCCATCAGTTTTGGCAACGTAAAAAGTGAATTATATGAGCAATTTGACTTATTTACCGATCCTGAAGATATTGAAAAAGAAAAAAGAATCCAGCAAACGATCCTGTCAATTCATCATAAATATGGCAAGAATTCTGTCTTAAAAGGAATGAATTACTTAAAAAGAGCCACAGCCAAAAAAAGAAATACATTAGTAGGTGGTCACAATGCCGATTAGAGTTCGGGCTCAACGAGCACAGATGTTTCAATCGTTTGATTCTTTAAGAGGATTTCGAGAAATCATCAAACAAACAGAAAGGATCATTGTACCAAAAAGAGAGCTTTCCAACGATGACCTTGAACTTTTAGACAGAACCGTTCATCAAGTACAACCTGGTATGATGATTAAAGTTATTTATTATGATAAAGGTCAATATGTACAATTTAAAGGAAAAGTAGCAAAACTTGATTTTGAAAACAAAAAGATCCAGATTGTCAAAAAGACTTTGGATCTTAATGATATTGTAGAAATGGATATAGAATGATCTCTTTTCAAAAATCTCGCTACTAAATTTTATTCATCTCCTGTTTTTAAGATGGATAGAACATATAATGTAAGAAATGCAAGAGTAACCAGGAAATATAAAGGCCAGGACCAATATTCCTGTGAAAATCGATTTGAAAAAGGATACATCAAACTTGGTGCTTGTAAATAGTCAAAATATTGAATAAAAACAAACAACCCAAAAGAAATAGAAATTATGATCAGAGATTCTATTAGTATTTCATACAATTTTATTTTATGAAGGATTGATTTATCAATTCCTAATTGATGATAAATCTTTATCTTGTCTTTAACATCAGCATTTTTTTGTCTAAACAAGATATACTGTGTAAATAAAACAATAGCTATAACAATTGTCAGAATCACAGAATTTAAGACCATGTTATTTTGAATTGTTTCCTGCTGAATTCTTTTATTCTGTGCATTGTTAAAAAAACTGAGATCATTTTTTGCGCAAATACTAGCATAGAAAGCTTCCGTTGGTTCCTGCTGTATGTTTTTATCTAAATACAGGTAAAGTTGATTTACCTGTCCTTTTGAGTCAAAGAAAGTTGGAGAAACGAACACAGTATAAGGCGTCTCGTTATTTAATGATGGATCGTATTCTTCAAAAACATGACGAATGATTCCTCCAACTTTGGCTTCTTTTTGAAAGCCATCCGCTGTTCGTAAAGTTAATTTTGTTCCGATCTTAATTGTGTCTTCTTGAACAACCTTATTTAAATCATAAAATGTGTTTGGATCAGTACTGACGTATGCCGTATTCTGTGTATCGAATAAATTTTCTGTTGTATATTCAGGAAGATAAATATAAATTTCTTTTCCCTTTAAAAAAGCTTCTTCATTAAACTCTCCATCATCTATGTTGTCTTTTAAAAATTTTAGATACTCGGTTTGTTTTGTACTGTATATATTTGGAAATAAACACTTTTGATTCTGCCAATCATAATTCATAAAGTGCATTAAATGGTTTTCCATACCTTTCTTATTCCATAAAAAAGATTGTTCTATTTCAGGCCATGTAACAGCAACATCGTAATTCAAATTTGAACTATAGTAGTTTTCAATGGATTGATTTGAAAGCAAGACATCCAGCTGGTCACTAATATCTTGCTGCTTCGTTTTATAACCGATTACTCGATCGCCATTATCATCAACAACTTCATATTTAAAAGAAGTTACATTTTTACCAGCTATCTGAATATCCGGTTGTGTATAAATTTCATTTAATTGATATTGTTCATGAATTTGTAAGGTCAATGAGTGATACAACAAAGTTAATAAAACTACAGATATGGAAATACGTAATAGTTCTCTTTTGTGATGAAAACGAAACGAACGAACAAACAATGAAAAAGGTGTTTGTTTCTTGTATCGGACTTTAATTGTTTTCTTTATGATTGTTTTTTGACTTGAAAAGGAATTTACATTGATTGACACAGAAGAAATATAAATATAACAAATTAAAACGATCATACTTAAGCTAAACAAATAAACCATCAAACTGATTAAAGATACCCATATATTTATTGATAAAACGATACAAATGATCAAATAAACACATAAAGGAAGACAAATCGACTTAAATAATAAAGAGGTAAAATCTTTAACCAGCATCTTATTATCCGTTCCTAAAGATTTTAAGATTTGGATTTCTTTTGTATGCTGATTTGCCCAATGAATAAAGACATAAGCAATTAATAAAATAGAATAACAAACCGTGAATATGCCTAATAGAGTAAATGGTATATTTTGATCAGAAAAAGGATCATAAGTAAATTCAACATATGCATTCATGACAATATCATCATTAATTTGAATTTCATTAATCGAATCAATATATCCTTCTTTGGCAATTAAAAACAAATTTTTAGATATAATTGTATCTTCACTAGGAAATATAAAGAATGATGCAAGCGTTCCATCAGTTGTCCAACTTGACGAATAGTTATTAATGACACCCGAAAGTACATACTCTCTATGAATAACAGACTCATCCATGTGTATGTCTAAATTTACTTTTTGATCTAATTCATAATCAATGCCCAGCAAATCCAAAACATATGCTTCAATCGCAATTTCGTTTTTATTTTCAGGCATATGTCCTGCTTTCATAGAAATATTAGACATTTCAAGAAAATCTTTATCTACATACCCGATTGAACCTTTATATTCTGTATCTTCCATAACCTCTCCGACAATGTTCATGTTTCCAATAGAGCGGATCATTTGATTGGACACAATCTTTGATTCAGAAGTTTCAGAAATATCATAAACTGCTGCATTCCATGCACCATAAACAGCCTGGTTTTGCTCTCTTTTTATTTCAAAGATTCTTATCTGCATGAATATAGAAAAAAGGATGATCATTAAAGATACAAATAGGATCAAAGAAAGTGAGAAAGATAATTTCTTATTTTTTGAATAGTATTTGAATTTTCTTTTCATACTGTCTCCTTACGATCCCATTTTAATAAACGCAAGATTACAAATGCATCACAATTTAAATATTAATTCTTTCTAATTTGTTGACAGGTAAAAGAATCCTAAAAGTAGTCTTATTTTCTTGGGATGAGACATCGATGCTTCCAAAATGATGTTCAATAATTTCCTTTGTCATATTTAAACCAATACCATAATGGTTATCATTATGATTTGATGTTTCATACCGCTTAAATAAATCTATTTGCTTATCAACTGAATATCCGTGATCCTGAATTTGGATGATAGCTTGATTCTTTTCTTCTTTTAAATCAACGTAAATTTTAGTATTTTCAAAGGCGTATTCTAAACAATTGATCAGAATACTTTCAAGAGCTTCTTGTATCCAAAATGGATCCATAAATAAATAAAACTCTTTTGTATTTAATTCAAATTGAATGTTCTTCTGATAAGCCTGTTCTTGTACATCCAAAACAACTTGTTTAATACACGATTCTAAATTATAAAATTTAAATTGATAATGAAGATTGTTTTGTCGAATTGAATATCCTTTTAAAAAGTCATTTGTCAGTTTATTTATTTTTTCTAATTGGTGATCGATCCTTTCTATATATCCCTTATTTCCCTCATCATCATTTAATAAGTCTACATTCAAAAAACATGTAGATAAAGAAGATTTGATTTGATGTGCCATATTTTCATATTCTTGATTTTGTTTTTGTTGATCCAACGACATCGATACAATCCTAGCCTCATATTCCTTTTTAATTTTATTCACCTCATATACAATGTCATTTTCAAGATCTTCCTGACCCTGAATGGCCAGGATCGTTTTTTCTTTATCTTCATTCATTAACTTTTGGCGGTGAATCAAATAGTGAATATTCCAAAGTGGCGGAGCCATCTAATCCGACAAAATAGAGCCACTTATTCCAATCTAGAGAACCACTTAATC
>NZ_JAQLXG010000012.1:0-74760 GCF_028321995.1 Faecalitalea cylindroides | reverse complement strand
CCAATGAAGCCGGTGTTGTAGGCGGATATACCGATACAGGAAAGTTTGGTCCTGGAGACAATATCAACCGAGAACAGTTGACCGTGATGATGTATCAATATGCGAATTATCTTGGATATGATACAAGTGCAAGGGTCAACTTTGATTATTTTGTTGATGTATGAAACACAAGCTTGAATGAATTTGAAACATATTATTATAATGAAAGGACTAACGAATGAAAGAAAATGCACGCTGAAAGTCAAATCAAGATTTATAAAATGAACTCTAATTAGCGGTAAAAATAACGAATAATATTAAAATATACGCTTTATGTAATTAAAAAAATGCTAATTATACATATTTAGATAATTCTTAGTTATACTAAATTCATATATAAGGGTCTTTAATAGATCCTGATTTTTATGTTTAAGGTTTGTTTTATGATATAATGTTCTCAAATAAAAAAATATTTATTTGAATTGAGGGTTAATATGAAGAAGGTTTTTGTATATGCATATATGGCACAGAATTTGGGTGATGATTTGATGGTCAGAATCTTATGTGATAGATATCCTAGTGTACAATTTTATTTATATGCAGATAATTTTTATAAAAAAGCTTTTAAAGATATAAAAAATCTTATTACATATTCTTCAGAGGATAAAGAGGTTAAGTTTTGGAATAAAACTTTAAAACATATTAAAAAGACTAAGAATGGGTTTATGGAACGTTTGATGGAAAAATGTGATGCAACGGTTCATATTGGCGGTAGTGTTTTTATTCAACATAATGATGATTATTCCGCTTTTTTAAAAGCAGATGAAGATTTGCGTAAATTTAGCAAGAAAGTATATTTAATTGGTTCAAATTTTGGCCCCTATAAAGATGAGCAATATTATTTGGACTATCATCAACTTTTAAGTACATATGATGGTGTCTCTTTTAGAGATTATTATTCTTATAATAAATTTAAAGATATTCCACATGTAGTTTATGCTCCAGATGTTGTTTTTAATTATCAAACTGATAATTCCTCAAATGTAGAACATCGTGTATTATTTTCTACGATTTCTTTAGCTGGTAGAAATGATAATTTTGCAATCATACAATATTGGGAAGTGTATCGGAAGTTTATTCAAAAACTTGCGAAAAGATATTTGGAATTAGGATATAAAATCACATTTTTATCTTTTTGTGAACCACAGGGTGATTTTTATGAAATAAATGAGATTGTAAAGACGCATGATTTTGATTGTTTTAAAGATAAAATAGAAATTAATAATTATAATGGGAATATAGAGGAGAGCATTTCTTTGATTAAAGAATCAGAGATCATTGTTGGGACTCGATTTCATAGTATTATTCTTGGATGGTTATTTAATAAACCAGTTTTACCGATTGTTTATGATAATAAAACCTTGCAAGTTTTAAAGGATATGAATTTAAAGAATTATGCTTCTTTAGAAGAATTAGAAAAGGTATCGATTGATGATTTAATTGGAAATATTGAGATTGTACCATCTAATCAAATTGCTATAAAAAAAAATAGTTCAAAAAATCATTTTAAGTTTTTTGATTTATTTATTAATGAAAGTGGGAATAAATAAGGAGGGAGAGTCATGAATAATCCATTGGTTAGTATTGTTATGGTGAATTATAATCATGAAGATTTTTTAAGAGATTCTATTGAAAGTGTTCTTCAACAAACTTATCCAAATTGGGAATTAATTTTAGTTGATGATGGATCTACGGATAAATCAGTGGATATTATAAAAAGTTACGATGATGTTAGAATCAAACCGATATTTTTATCTAAAAATAGTCATATATGTATTGCTACTAATCGCGGATTGGAAAAAGTAAATGGAGAGCTTGTTGCACGATTGGATAGTGATGATATATGGCGGAAAGATAAACTTGAAAAACAAGTGAAATTTTTTGATGAACATCCTGATGCCAATGTTAGTTTTACTAAACTAGATATTATTGATGAAACAAATACGGTTGTAAATGATAAAATAAAAGATCTTTATGATTTGTACAATCATCGTCAAAAAGATCAAAAAGATTGGTTAAGGTTTTTCTTCTTTGTTGGGAATTCCTTGATTCAATCAACAATGATGTATCGTAAGTCTGCTTTGGATAAAGTCGGGTATTTTAATTTAGCTTATGTACAAGCACACGATTTAGATTTTTTTGTTCGATTGTCTAAACATTACACATTTGATTTCATCGAAGAACCTTTATGTAGATATAGACGGATAGAGAATCAGAATAGTTCAACAGATCCAGAAAAAGAAATGCGCTTCTTTAATGAGCATATGAATATAAGAGCACATTATTTTGATGATATGGATGATGAGTTATTTATTCATGCTTTTGGAGAATATTTTGTAAATGTAAACTCGCATACTGAGAATGAATTAAAATGTGAAAAAGCTTTTCTTTTATCAAAATGTATAGGTTATTCAAATAAAAATCCAATTTTAGGGATGTTTGTTTTAGAAAAATATTTAAATGATAAAAAAATGTTTAATCTTCTAGAAGAAAAGTTTGATTTTGCTCCGAAAGATTATTATGAAATGAATAAAAATGCACAAATGGTAGGAGAAAGAAATTATGAAGAGAAAATTCAGAATTTGAATAACCGAATTAAAACTCTCGAAGAAGAAAATAAACATCAAAAAAATCATATTTCAGCTTTACTTGAATTAAAAGAGAATCAACAAAAATTAATTGATGATATGACTAATTCAATGAGTTGGAAAATTACAAAACCATTAAGAAAAATAAACAATACTTTCAAAAATAAGTATTGAAAAATAACTAAAGGAGGGTCGTTATGTTTAGAAAAAAAATGTTTAAAATGGTTTCATTCGTTTCAATGTTTGCACTCAGTTTTTCATCATCTGTGGTGTATGCACAGGAAATAGAACCTGTAATCGTCGAATCAGGAGTTAAAGAGTTTAGCACAGATGGTATAAAGGTGTTTTCTAATGAAGAGATTCCTATTGAAGCCCCTTCATTTTATAATTCATATCAATGGCATATATTAAAAGGAACAAATTATCAGCGCTTAGCGAACGGCTTAGAACCTTTATCAATGTCTGCTGTTATGCAAAATGCAGCTGATATTAGATCGCAAGAACTAGCAGCTTTATTTGATCATACTAGACCAAATGGAAGTGATTGTTTTAGTATTCTGCATGAAAAAGGAATCCCTTATAGTTTGTCTGGTGAAAACATTGCAGCAGGACTACCAGATCCTTATTGGACAATTAATGAATGGATGAATAGTGAAGGTCATCGAAATAACATATTGAACGCAGATTTTTCTCATTTGGGTGCAGGATATAATTATAATGGAGATTCTTTTTATGGATATTATTGGACTCAGTTATTTGTTGGTACATGTTCTCCAGACATCATTGGATATTTCTTTAATGTTGGAGCCGGTTATAATACGTTCCATGTTGGAACATCTGTAGATGATATGTCTTTGGTTTTAATTGTTAAATGTAATGATCATGGATATAGTTATCTGCCAGTCCAAATGGGGATGTATGATTCAAATTTTAATACGAATGTTGCCGGAAGCCAATATATAACGGTAGGTTATAATGGGCAAGTAGGTAATATACCTGTTATAATGCATACATATGACGATGTTGGTAATGATTGGTATACAAAAGGCGTTATTGACTCAGCATATTATTATGGCTTTATGACGGGTTTAACAGATACACATTTTGGCGTTGGAGATCCGTTGGCAAGAGCTCAGTTAGCATTGATCCTTCATCGTTTAGAAGACACACCTAGCGTTGAATATACAAATATATTCCCAGATGTTGCCCCTGGACAATGGTATACAGATGCAATACTTTGGGCAAGCGAAAAAGGTATTGTTACTGGATATTCAGATACGGGTAAATTTGGTCCAAGTGATAATATCAACCGTGAACAAATGGCGGTTATGATGTACCGTTATGCAAATTATCGTGGATTAGATACTTCCACAAAAGCTGATTTTAGTCGATTTACAGACGCAAAAAGTGTAAACGATTTTGCTAAGGAAGCGATGCAATGGGCAGTAGGTACTGGAATTATCACCGGAAAAGATAATGAAACGCGTTTAGATCCCCAAGGAAATACGTCACGTGCAGAAGCATCAATTATTTTGACAAGATTTGCTGAAATGTATTTAGAATAAATACTGTTGATGTTATTAAGTCACTCTAAATAATCGTAGGGTTTTATAGATGATTACCGAGCTCTAAATTATCATAGGGTTTCTAAAAAAGGGTGTTATCCACCGCTTTAGGTGAGATAGCACCCTTTTTATGAAACATTGGTTATTTCTGCTTTTTATGTTTTGTTCGTTTATATCCCTTATTCCTATTTTTTCAATTTTTCTATACTTGGCTTTTCAACTTGGTTTATCGCATATAGGCATTGATTTCTATACCTTTTGAAGTTGTGGTAATCATTTGCTTTGTTCTTGATTTTTCTTAACTTATATTCTTTGATTTCTTAATAAAAACAAAAATAGAAAAAATGGGACAAGCACGATCCTACGATAATTTAGAGACTCCTTTAAGAATGACCCTATGATTATTTACATATCCGTTATTAAGAGACATTGGGTGTATTTCCAATGTCTTTTTTTATTCGTGTAAAATTTTATACATCTATTGAAAAATAAAATGAATATGAGTATAATAAAATTATAGAAAGGGGTTACAAATTGAAATAACAAATGGTACAAACTATGAAAAAAGAAAATAATTTATTTTATGTAGCTTTGTTTTTTGGGATGGCAGTAGGTTTGTTTGGGTCAACGAGTATAGTATGGGCAAACGAAAAAACTCCAGAAGAAATGATTATTGAGGAGAAACTGTTAGAAAATACTTTTTTAACTGAAGATGAAGTATCAAACGAACAGAATACAGAGATTGTTGAAGATAATATTAATGGTGAAAGTGAATCAGAAGAACAAGGTCATCAAGGAATTCTTGATTCCACTTTAACCGAAAAAGAAGAAGATTCTGTTTTAAATGATGGAGTAAATGATACAATCTTAAATGATGAAAAGAATGAAAATGATTTAGTAAATAATGAAAAAGAATCTCTTCCTTTGGTAACAGAAGATGATTTAAATAATGAAGGTTCTTTAATCGAGAATACAGTTGTTAATTCTGGTTGGAATGAAGATAAGACACAGTATTATCAAAATGGTCAAATAAGTCATGGATTGGTCAATATTGATGGAGTTAATTATTATTTTGATGAAAATACGGGGATGCTTTTGAAAGGAATTGTTGATTTATCATCAGATGAAAATGAACAAAAATATGGCTATTTTGATGATAAGGGTATTCAATTATTTGGAGATGTAAATATAGCTGGAAGTTGGTATTATTTTGATGCTACAACAGGTTATATGCGGACAGGATTTGTACAAACTGGTGATGTAGTAAGGTACTACGATAATCAAGGGAAATTAAAAACAGGAACATTTAGAATTGGAGATATTGAAATTACTACGGATTCAACAGGAAAAATTATAAAATCATATATTTATAATATCCCTTATCTAAATCAAACAGATCCAAGATGGGGGTCATTTTGGATAGGTTCTCTTGGAAATATTGCTTCTACAGGATGTTTGCCAACTGTTGCAGCATCTGTCATTAATCATTATTTAGGGACTCATTATACTCCTAATGATATAGGTGGTTTATTACATTCCCAAGGCTTGTACAATATTGGTGATTTGTATGGTTCTTCTTCAGATGCTTGGAAGTTTTTAACAAATTATTTTGGTATAGATTATAGAAATAATCTGAGTTATCAACAAATCATAAATGAGTTGCAACAAGGTAGAATTATTGTTGGTGCTGTTGGTGCAGGTACTTTTGTTAATCCGGGTTATACGCATGAATTGTTAATCTATGGTATAGATGAAAATGGATATTGTAATGTATATGATCCATTGCGATCTTCTAAAAATGGTAGATATCATATATCTACTATATGGAATCAACGATCATCAGCTATTGAAGATAATTATGATTTTGGTCCATTCTTCTCGCTTGGTAAATTAACGGAAAAATTATTATACGTATCTGTAGAAGATTTTGGTACGATTCATGTTGGAGATCAATTTTATACAGGACAACCCATTGCTCCAAATGCAATCATTACTTTTGATGTGGGTGGTAGAACGATTACCTTAACTGAAGGTAGAGATTATACAATTACTTATTCGAATAATACAAATGTTGGAAAAGGACAAGTAACAATTACTGGAATCAATGGATATACAGGAATTCTTACTGCATTCTTTGATATTATTGATCAAATCTTTGAAGATGGTGTTTATTATATTCAAAATGCTTCTGATAATAATATGACATTAGATATTACAAATGGTTCTACATCTAATGGTGGCGTATTACAAATTTATCAATCGAATGCTACAGAAGCTCAAAAATTTATCATTGAACGACAAGATGATGGATATTATACAATTAAAAATGCAAATTCTAATAAATACTTAACTGCAGCAGATGAAATGTATTTATTAGAAAATGGCCTAGTGATTAAACAAAATGGTTTACTTAATTCTTTAGCTCAAAAATGGATGATCAAATTAGTAGATGGTAAATATGTTATAGCGTCTGCTTATGATTCCAATTTAGTTTTAGATATATTAGGTGGAAAGATTAGTAATTCAAGCATCGTTCAATTATATTCTTTTAATGGCACTCCTGCTCAATTATGGCAATTTGAAAAAACAAAAACGATGTTTCAAATACTAGATGAAATGGCATTTGAAAATAAAAATGTTATTAGTGATGGAAATTATACGATTGCAAGTAAAGCAAACAATAAGCA
Source organism: Faecalitalea cylindroides (assembly GCF_028321995.1). Taxonomy (NCBI): domain Bacteria; kingdom Bacillati; phylum Bacillota; class Erysipelotrichia; order Erysipelotrichales; family Erysipelotrichaceae; genus Faecalitalea; species Faecalitalea cylindroides. The sequence continues at coordinate 67,881 of NZ_JAQLXG010000012.1, read as the reverse complement.
AGTAGTTAGTGTTTCTAACAATTCCAATGCAAATGGTGCAACAATCATAATCAATCAATACACTGGATTTGATAACCAAGGATGGAGTATTACACATAATGAACAAGGGTATTTGATTATTAAGAATTTATCCACTGGTAAAGTGTTAGATGTAAAAAATGGACAAAATACATCTGGAGCTTTAGTTGGGCAATATGATTTTAATGGATCTAGAGCTCAATTATGGATTGCAATTCAAGATGAATCGGGAATCAAATTAATTTCAGCTTTAAATTCTTCTCTTGTTTTAGATCTTTATAATGGATCTGTTTCAAATGGAACACCGATTCAATTGTATTATAGTAATGGAACGAAAGCACAAAGATATATCTTTACACAATATGAATTGTTTAGAGATAGGATGGATGAACTTGCTTTAGAAAATAAAGATATTATACCAGAAGGTGATTACGTTATTTCTTCTGCTTTAAATAATGTATATGTAATTGATGTTAATTCAGGTTCAAAGAATAATGGAGCAAACGTACAGTTATATAAAGATAATGCGTCTTTAGCACAAGGCTGGCATATTTCTTTTGATGAAAAAGGATATGCGACTATTAAGAATTTAGGATCATCAAAAGTTTTAGATATTGTTAATGGGCAAGCGATATCAGGAGCAAACGTGCAACAATATCAGTATAATGGTACTTATGCACAAAAATGGATTATTGTTTCTACTGATAAAGGATATAAGATTATCTCTGCATTAAATCCAAACTTAGTACTAGATTTAGCATCAGGAAGTATTAGCAATGGATCAAATATTCAAATCTATAGCTCAAATAATAGCCAAGCGCAAAGATGGACAATTGAAACTTATATGTCATTACGAGAACGATTGGATAAATTAGCATCAGAAAATAAAGATGTATTAAAGGATGGAACATATTTTATCAATTCTTCTGTAAATGGTAATTATGTAGTTGATGTCTATAATGGATATACAAACAATGGTGCAAATGTTCAAATTTACAAAGATAATGGTTCAAAAGCGCAAGGATGGATCGTTACTCATGATGAAACAGGATATGTTATTTTTACAAATCTAGGTTCTGATAAAGTATTAGATGTATATGGTGGAATTATTCAAAATGGTGGGAATGTTCAGTTATATGATTATAATGGATCGTATGCACAAAAATGGATCGTTATTTCAACAGACAAAGGATTCAAGATCGTATCTGCTTTAGATTCAAACTACGTTTTAGATTTAAGTAGTGGATCAGCACAAAACGGTAAGAATATTCAAATCTATCAATCAAACAACAGTAATGCACAAAGATGGAGCTTTCAAAAATATGCTACTTTTCAAGAACGATTAGATCAGTTGGCTCAAGATAATATCAATGTAATTAATGATGGAATCTATATTGTACAATTAGCATCGAATACAAACATGGTATTAGATTTGGTAAATGATGCAGATTTTAGTGGGAATAGTGTTCAATTGTATCAAGGAAATGGCTCGAAAGCTCAACAGTGGAAGATTCGTAAAGATGAAAATGGATATCTAACGATAATGACATTGAGTACGAATAAATATCTTACAGTTGAAAACGGGATGGTTGTGATCAAATCATTGAATAATTCAAATAATCAAAAATGGATTGCGGTAAAAGATGAAGAAGGAACCATAAAATTTGTCACTTGTACAAACCCAAATCAAGTCCTTGATTTAGTAAATGGAAGTTTTATTAATGGAACAAAGGTTCAAATTTACGATAATAATGGTTCCAAAGCTCAACGATTCGCTGTTCATTTTGTTAGAGACATATTAGCTGATAACGATATCACTCTAGATGTAGGTACTGTAAGTATAGACGAAAAATCTAATTCTTATGGACAATATAATGTAAAAGTAAATAGTCTTGTATCAAATGCAACTATTTCGAGAGTATGGGTACCTGTATATATTGATGGAAATCCGAATAATGTTAAATGGTTTGAAGGAATAAGGCAGAGTGATGGTAGTTATCTAGCAAAAATCAATGCCTCTGAATTTGGATATCAGGCAGGAACGTATATTTCTAAGGTTATGGTATTTCTAGATGGCGATATCATTCGAGAAATTGGAAGTGGTAAAACTCAAGTAGTAGATACTTTAGGAGCATTAAGAGATCAAATAGCTCAATATATTGCTTCTCATACATATGCTGGAGAAACATGGTCGGTATGTGTTCAAATCTTAAATTCTGAAAATCCAACTATTGATGTTTCAAATCAACAGATACAAGCAGCAAGTGTAATGAAAATGTTTGTTATGGGAGCCGTCTATGATAATTATGAATCAATGATTTCTCGTTATGGACAATCTTATGTGGATTCACAACTTCATAGCATGATAACTGTTAGTGATAACAATGCCTGGGTGAATTTAGTGACTATGTTAGGATATGGCAATTATTCTGCAGGAACAAACTTAGTTACTAATTGGAGTAGAGCACACGGCTATAATTCAACTAGCATGATTCCAGTTGAATATGGTAATTATACTTCTGTTAGGGATACAACAAAGATGTTATCAGATATTTACTATGGTAATTTAAAATATTCAGATAGAATGTTATCTTTATTAAAACAACAACAAAGAACATGGAAAATTCCGGCTGGAGTCCCACAAGGAGTAGTTACGGCAAATAAAACAGGAGAATTGTATAATACAGAAAATGATGTAGCGATTATATATGCTCCAAGCGGACCATATATTTTAAGTGTTTTATCAACAAATCTAAAATCTACATCTAATGCACAAAATGTTATACGATCAATATCATCTCTTGTATATAACTTCTTTAATTAGTCACTATAATTAAACATTAAAGATTAATAATGATAATGTTTATTGTTTTGCTTTAAAGCTTTAGATCTGAGTGTAGTTTTAAGTGGCTATAGTTGCATACTGATATAGATATATTTAACAAAGAGGAGATTTTTAATGAGGTTAAAAGTAAGTAGGCTAGTGTTCTGTAGTATCTTTTCTATTATTTTAGGTCTTTCACAAGTTCAATTGGTCAAAGCAGAAGAAACTAAGATACCGGAGAATTCTGAAACGATTGATGAAACAGTGATAGAGGATGAAGTAGAAACACATCCTGCTCAATTAATTTTTGAAGACGTTCTTGAAAATAAAGTAGTAAAATCAATCTATATTGAAGATTTTTCTATCTTTAATATAGATGAATATATGCCTGAAGGATATGTGTTAGCTTGTGAATCAGGTTGGGGAGCAGCAGGTAATTTATGCCATGTACCTATAATAAAACAAGAATATGTAACAAAGAATGATCCCCGACAGATAAAAATTCAATATGTGGACGTTGAGACGAATGAATTGATTTCAGAGGCGATAATGGGTACCAGAGGCATAGGTTATATTACTGTTTATAGTGGAATTGGTGCTTCGGTTAGCTATCAAATGCCAAAAGGATATTATACATTAGAAACCTCTTGGCCTATAGTGAATGATGTAGCTACAGTACATATTCAAAAAGAAACTGAAAGCATGCTGATGTTTTCGATGAAGTTTATAAGTGATGAAGAAGTGATTATTGCTAATAGAATAGGTTTCGAACAATATGATTTGAATGGCGATAAGAAAATAACGAAAAGTGAATTAATACCATTAATTCCAGAAGGCTTCTTATTAGCCGATTTAGGACATTATGATGATGCTTTTGGCTTTGCAGAAATATATGAATCTAATGGTGTACAAAGTGTTTCATGTCTACCAATTTATGTTGTAAAAGATCCTGATTATGGAAAACCAGAAATACCTTTTCATGATGTCTATATGACAGACTGGTTCTACGAATCTGTAAAATATGTCTATGACAATGGACTAATGACAGGATTGAACGAAACAACCTTTGGACCATATGAAAATTTAGCCAGAGCACAGTTTGCCGTTATCCTGCATAGGATGAATGGTTCACCGGATATGGAATATACGAACAAGTTCCCAGATGTAGCCGATAATCAGTGGTATACGGATGCGATCCTATGGGCAAGTGATATTGGAGTGGTCACAGGATACGAGGATACAGGAAAGTTTGGTCCTGGAGACAATATCAATCGAGAGCAGATGGCCGTGATGATGTATCGATATGCGAATTATCTTGGATATGATACAAGTGCAAGAGCCAACATAAGTAAATATACAGATGCTGGCAATGTAAATGAGTTTGCCAAAGAAGCAATGTCCTGGGCAGTAGGAGAAGGGATCATCACAGGGAAATACAATGAAACCCAGCTGGATCCACAGGGGAATGCGAGCCGTGCTGAATGTGCAACGATCATTATGCGATTTGTTGAAAACTATAAATGATTGATAAGATCATTTAATTAGATTGAAAATCACCAACAAATTATTGTGTTTAAAAGAGTTACACTATATTAGTTGAATTACGTGAGCGTTCTAAATTATCGTAAGGGTGTTATCCACTGATTGGGTATCCAAAATCATTTAGGGTTTTAGCGTAAACAATTGGGGTCTAATTTGGGGCCTGAAGGTTTCGTTAAAATTTGAGAAGATCAAAAGAGATGTAGAACTGTGGTTGTATAGACTACAGGGAATACATCTCTTTTTCGTTGTATTTTTCTTGTTTTGATTGTTAAATTGTCAGTATCTTTTATTCGATTTTTTTTGAAGACTGCATAAAAATAGGACAAGAAAAATAGAGAAGTCCAGAGTCAATGTAATCCTGAAATAATTAAATATCAGAAAGTGATTTTTCTAAAATTTCTCTTCTTTTTATTTGGAATCCAATTTTAAACATACTACAATTTACCTAAGAAAAGCTGATAGAATTGCATATTTTAATAATGGAGATAAATATAGTGAATGAATCTGTAAAACAACTTAAAGAAAGAATATTAATGCTGGAAAAAGAAAATCAGATGCTAAAAGAAGAACTTTATAAAAGAGGGATTACTTTTATAACAAATGAGAAACATTTAGATAGAAATCAAAAAATAGCCGTTTTTATGGATTATTTTAAACCTCGACTAGATGTATATGAGAAGCGTTACTTTAGTAATAAACAAAATAAATTTGGATGGACTTTAGTGTGTTTTAATGAATTTAAAAATGGATGCAGAAAAGGGAGGATAACTAATGCTTGTCGGAACTGTCCAATTAAAAGTTTGGCTCCATTAACTAAGGAAGTGATAATCGACCATTTTAAAGGAACAAATAAGAATTTGGGAATTGGTATATATCCACTATTAAAAGACAACACTTGTTATTTTCTCGCATTAGATTTTGACGATGATAGCTGGTTTGAAGACATGTATTCTGTTTTTAAAGTTGCTGTTCGATATGGATTAGAACCAGTGATGGAAAGATCTGCTTCAGGTGCTGGTGGACATTTGTGGTTCTTTTTTTCGACAAACATCAAAGCTTCACTAGCTAGAAGATTTGGCGAATTCTTGTTGCAGGAAACCATGAAACAAAACACTAGAATTACATTCAAGTCTTTCGACCGTATGTTTCCTAATCAGGATTATTTACCAGAAGGTGGTTTTGGCAATCAAATTGCGCTACCATTGCGCTATTCTTCCTATGCACAAGGCAATACTACATTTATCAATGAACTTCAACAGCCTTACTTTAATCCTATTGAGTATTTGACAACAAGAAAAAAGATAACGCAGGAAGAAGTTGAGAAGATATTAGAATATAATACAGAGAATGATTATTTCTTTGATTCTGACCAGATGTGTTTTAATTTGAATGTGAGTCAAAAATATGTGGATCGTATAGTTGGAAAAGAATATACTGCATTAATGATAGAAAAGAAGAATCTTAATTCTTTAACATATAATACGATCAAGCGTATTTCATCTATGTATAATCCTGCATATTACGAGTTACAACGATTACATAAACCAATTTATTATAAAAATACACCAAGAATCTTATCTTATTATGAGGAAGATGATACATATATTTATTTGCCAAGAGGAACCAAAGATAAACTAATGTCTGTATTAAGAGATACACATTTTGATATAGAAGATGTAACAAGTGAAGGGCATGAAATAGATGTAGATTTTAAAGGTGAGTTAAAGCCGGAACAAAAACCAGCCGTTGAAAAGATGATAAAGTATAATATGGGAGTTTTAAAAGCCGTTCCAGGCTTTGGCAAAACGGTTATTGGTATTTATTTGATTTCACATTTTAAAGTCAGCACTTTAGTTATTGTTCCAACAAAACCAATTCAAGATCAATGGTTGGAAAGTATCAATGAATTTTTAGAGTATCCTAAAGCTTCTAAAAAGAAAGATGAATTTGTTTGTGTGTATAATGGAAACAAGAAACGAGTCAATAAAAACATAGATATCGCGACTGCCTCCTCATTATCAAGAATGGAGAACTTAGATGATTTTTTAAATTCTTATGGAATGGTTATCGTGGATGAATGTCATAGAGCTGCAAGTGATACATTTACTCACATCTTACGAAATGCAAGTTCTAAGAGAATATATGGTTTGTCAGCTACTCCAAAACGAGAAGATGGTTTAGAAAAAGTCATATATATGTTTTGTGGTCCAAAACGATTTGAAAGATCTTCTCTACAGATGAAAGGGTCATATGGATTTAGCCAAGTTCTGATTCCACGAATTACGAATTCAGTTGTGTTGGATAGAAAAGCTGGTTTTGTAGAAATATGTAATGAACTAATAAAAGATATGGCTAGAAACCAATTGATTTTTAAAGATATATTAAATGAATATAATCAAGGAAGTAAAATCATAGTTTTATCGGAAAGAAAAGAACATTTATCTTTAATTGAAGATATGTTGAATAAAGCAGCTCTACGTGTGTATTTGATGACAGGAGAACAAAAGAAGTCACAAAGAGATCTAATCATGAAACAAATAAAAGAATTAGATTCTCATGAATCTTATGTACTTCTAGCGACTAGTACATTATTAGGGGAAGGCTTTGATTTACCTGAACTAAGAACTCTCTTTTTAACAATGCCAATATCTGGAGAATCAAGACTTACTCAATATACCGGAAGAATCCAAAGAAATGATGAAGGGAAAGATGTTGTTAAGGTATATGATTATGTAGATGTACAAATACCAATGATGCAGACTATGTTTCATAAACGATTGAAACATTATCAGAACATTGGATATGGAATCTATGAACAGACAAAAGAATCTTCGATTCAACAGGTGCTATTTGAAAATTCTGAAGTTAAAAGTCAATTGATAGAGGATATAGAGAATACTAAAAAGGAAATCGTTATTTTTACAACAGCTTTATTGTTGTCTAAAATAAAAGATTACTTTAGCTTATTATCAAATAAATATTCAAAAGGCATCAAGATTTATTTTGTACTATCAGATACATTAAAAAACAAGCAATCAGAATTAAAACATATTTCTGGAATTGGAGCGAGTTACCAATTTATTGAGCATAATAAACATTTTGTAGTTATTGATCGACAGACAGTTTGGAATTTAGATTTTGATATTTTTGGGTATAATAAGGCAGATGGATATGGAATTCGAATTTCAGATAATCAATTAATTGATGACATATTGAAGGAAATATCGATTACTTCAAAAAGAGATGATCTTACATTGTTTTAAATCAATATATGAAAAAATCTTTCTCGTTAATTTATAGAATACAATAACTTTGTTTTGTGAGAAAATAAAAAAACATCCTGTTAAAATGTGTGTGAAATACAAGAAAACATGCTATTTTTTATGTTGTTGTGTTGCTTGATTACATTATTCTATCTATATCTTTGAATAAAGGAGTTGATACATGAGGTCAAACTATTAGATGTGTATAGTACCTACTATTTATTATATTCTTTTGATTTATTAGTTCACATGTTAAAATGGGTATTATTAAGGATGACTAAATAAATGTATGAAAGGAAATAAAAATGTATCAGGAAAAAGATGATATTGAACTAAAAAGAGAACTCACTGATGTTATAAAGAAAGAGATTGTAGCTTTTTTGAATACGATGAATGGATGTATTTTTGTAGGTGTAGAAGATGATGGTAGTATCTATACTCCATTTCAAAAAGAAGATAAGGATTTTATTGATACTAAAGTAGCAAATTGGCTACAAGATACTATATACCCGCTTCCATCTCATTTAATTAAGCATTATTTTAACGATGATGGTGTATTGGTAATTGAAGTTGATGAAGGAAAAGACAAACCTTATTATTTGAGAGAAAAAGGCCCAAAACCTGCAGGTGTTTATAAAAGAGTAGGTCGAAGTATTAGAAAAGCAAATGAAGATGAAATACTTAGAATGATCATGTCTTCTAAAAAATATATTTACGAAAATGATATTTCAGAAGAACAAGATTTATCTTTTAATGCTTTAACAAGAGCATTCAATCAAAATAACATGGAATTAACTGAAAGAAATATGGTTTCTTTAGGGATTAAGAATTCACAAGATAAATACACTAATTTAGGCTTTATTTTATCTGATCAATCTGACGTTACTGTAAAAGTTGCTGAATATGATAAAGATAGAAATTTTAAGTTGAAGAAACAGTTTACAGGTTCACTCATTGATTTATTTCATCATGTAAAGGAACAAGCTGATAGACTTAATGATGTTTCTGCAAAAATTGACATCAAAAGCTTTAGAAGAAAAGAAAAAGTTTCTTATCCTGGAGCATCATTAAGAGAGATGATTTTAAATGCTTTTGTACATGCTGATTATTTTATTCGATCAAATATTAAGGTAGAGTTTTTTGAAGACAGATGTAAAATTACAAGCCCAGGAGGTATATTTAATGCCTCTATGGAAGAAATTATGAAAGGAACACAGACTTATCGTAATCATAAATTAGTTAATATTTTTGATAAGTTAGGGCTGATTGAAAATTTCGGAACAGGAATACCAAGAACATTTGATGCTTATAAAAATGAAGAAAAACAACCAGTATTTGAGGCTACGGAGAATTTCTTCTATGTTACTTTACCAAATTTAAATTATTCGGAAAATGACCAAATAAATGACCAAATAAATGACCAAATAAATGACCGAATAAATGAATTGGATTTAATAATATTAAAAGCCATTCATAATAATCCGGGAATTAAAGTTCCAGAGATTTTACGAAACTTAACGAATGACAATATTCGGGTAAATGAAAATCAAATAAGAAATTCAATAAAAAGAAAGATACATGGATATATCGAATATAGAGGGTCAAAGAAAACAGGGGGATACTTTATTAAAGCTTAACATGAATTGATCAGCTTTTTAGAAATGATACTACTATTCTTGATTATACGATTCTAATTTGATGTGTGTTTTATTCATTTTATTTTAATAAACAATATCCGAATAGGGGGGTTATGTTTACAATGATGCCTTTGCTTAGGATAAATTGGTATGTTTATTTTATAAATATGCTGAGGCATGTCTTATTACATTCTTTGATTCTTATATTGAATAAGTATTTTGTAGAATTAATTGGAAAAAGATGTTTTAAATATTTAGCTGTTTAAGCTAATCAAACAGATCAATTAATTGAAAGAAAGAGGATATGTATGGAGTGGCAATCAAAATTTCAAGAGAGAATATTAGTTAGAGGATATAATTATTATTTATCTGGGGCAGTAGAAGATTTAAAGGTTTATGATGATCATATTAAATCTATTGTTGAAGGAACTGAAGAATATGAAGTAGTAATTGACATTGAAAATGATGAAGTGATTTCAATGTATTGTAGTTGTCCATATGCTCAAGATGGTCATTTATGTAAACATATGGCGGCAACTTTATATGAATATACACAAGAGGAATGTGAAGCTGAAGAGTATCAAGATGAATATTATTATGACTATGATTATGAAAATGTAGATATATATGATGAGGTGTATGGCTATAGAGACAGCCAGACGGTAGATGATATAACTTTAAATCTTTTGAAAGAAGAAACAGATATTGAGAAACTACGATTTTTAGCACAGGAAGTATTAAAGCGTGATCCTAGTTATAAGTCTATGTATAAAGATGTACTAGAGACTTCATTAATTGAATTATCTCAAACTTCATATATGAATGATGCAAGGAAGCTAATAAGAAATCCAGACAAAGAACAAGAATTAAATGAATATATTCATAGAATGATATCTTTATATATTGATCATAATGAACTGGAAAAAGGAACCGTATTTTTACAATGGTTAATTGATGCAATGGCATATGAGACGAATTGTTCCTTTGATTTTCTTTCACAGGAAATTAAGCATTTCTTAGAAAAATTAGAAAAGAATCATAAAGAAAATATGCTGATATATTTGTTAAATCGTGTTGAAAAACGTGATGAAATTATGGATATCATTGTTCAAAGTTTTAACAACATGGAGTATGTAGATGTTTTTCGCAATGAAATGAATCTATGGACAAAAGAGATAGAATATAATATTTATCCTGCTTTAAAACAAAGAGCGGTAAACTTTGTGAGCTTGTTTTTAAAGTTGGCCTATGAAAAAGGGTTAAATGAACAAATACTAGATGCAATGATACAAAATCATCAAAATTTAGATTGTATTAAACATTGGCAAATCAAACGATTCATGGATAAAGAACAGTATGCAAAAGCTCGAGAGCTCTTAGAAGAAAGTTTAAAGACATGCCAAGAATATGGTCCAAGAAAAAGATATAAACTTCTATATAAGGAATTATTGATAAATCAAGAAGATATTGAAACATTAAAAGTCTTTTTAAGAGAACTTATAAAGAGTTATCGCGATATTGAAACATATAGAGAACTGAAAAATCTATATTCAAAAGAAGAGTTTCGAGAAGTCCGTTTTGAGATATTTTCAGAATTTAGTTATGATGACTTTCTGTTAAAGCTATATGTAGAAGAACAAAACTGGAAATCTTTGTTGAAGAATTTATCAATGCGTTCAGATCTTAATTTTCTAAACATGTATGAAAAACAAATACCTCAAGAATTTGAGCCAGCTATTGTTCAAGCATATAAAGAAATTCTAGAGAGAAATGCATTGCTTGTCGCAAATCGAAATGTGTATAAAGAATGGGCAAATACGATGATTCATATGATGGAGTATGATACTGGAAGTCAAGTAGTAAGAGAAATGCTTTATCATTGGAGTCGCTTATATTCATCAAGAAGGGCGATGCAGGAAGAACTACAGGTAGTTTATCAAGCTTTAAGTGATGAGTAAGGATATTTATCAAAAGTAAAAAAATAGAGGACTCATGGCAAAAGTCCTCTAACATCGGATAAAAAGGTCAACAATCTTCATAATAAAAAATTCTATTTAAGCGAAAATTCGTTTAAACGGCAAAGAACACCATTGTCTAAGACATATAAAACAGTACCGGTTGCCTTTTTATTGATCTTGTCATATAAGCGACCTGCACTATAGCTTTCTCCTAGAACGGTGTAACGGCTGTTAGCTACATAACCAATTTTACCTAAGCCATCCATTTTAACCGCAATAGCTTCATTATCAAATTCGTTATGAATGTCTTTAATTAACCGTACTTGCATACCTAACTTCATAAAGCTGGATCCATAATAATGGTTTGTACCTGTAATGGTAAAATAAATTGGTTTCATAAACAACAACTCCTTTTCTTTACACTTTTATTGTAAAGAAAGATGTGTACAAAAAATTGGACTTATTCAAAATAATCGTTATATAAACGTTGGATTTCATCTTTCATTAAATTGACTACCTCATCTGGAGAAACAATTTTAATCCCTGATCCTAAAGATATGATCCAACTTAAGAATTGTTTACTGATCGCAACAGTTACCGTTGTTTTAAAATGATCGTTATCTATAGGAAATAACATAATATCTTTACCAAATCGATCAATTAAAATGCCGGCTTTATCGTTGTCTGCTTCTATTGTAACTTTGGTTTCTTTTCCACCAAACATACCAAATAAACTTTTGGTGTATTTTGGCATTTCAAATCTTGCGAAAGCTTCCTGGCCTTTACGAGGAATCTGGGTGATTGCAGTATGAAGCATTTTATCAACACGGTAATGTTTTATTTTTTGATCTTCTTCATCATAGGCAACCAAATAGTAGTTTTCATCGTCCCACATTAAAGCCCAGGGACTGATTCGATAAATTTTTCCGTTTTTTCTTAATTCCATTTCTTTATGGATATTCCATTGGAAATATTGAAATTCAATTTGACATTCCTTATTGATTGCTTCATGAATCATGTCTACGTTATAGTAAATGCTTTCATTGATTGTTTTAACTCGACCGGCAATTACAACTTGTCTTTGTAATTGCTTTCCTTCATATCTACTGACAAGAGACTCTAATTTTTTGATAAGCTCTTTTGATTTTTTGTCTGTAATGAATTTAGCTGACTGAACGGAATCTACAAGAAGTTTTAATTCAGGTAACTCAAATTCTCGACTAGCTAAAGAATAATAGTAATTTTTACCACTTCGTTGAGAAATGATATCAAATCCAAATTGTTTTAATTCATCAATATCTTTATATAATGTTTTCCTGTCTGCATTCACTCCGTATTCTGAGAGTTTTTCAATGATTTCTGGCATTGTCAATGCGTGAAGATCATCCGTTTCCTCATAAAATAACTTAACCAGATATAACATCTTTAATTTTTGATTTTCACCTTTTTGAATGTAAGCCATAAGCATTCTCCTTTAATTGAAGGATACCACGTACTTTTATTAACGTAAATAATAACGTTAATTGTTAATAGAGTCATTTGCCAGTATGATAAATATAGTTTATAATCATATATATCTTTAACAAAAAGGAGGAACAAAAATGATTTGTCCAAAATGTCAAAAAGAATTACCAGAAGATGCAAAATTCTGCTTGGAGTGTGGGACTCCTTTGAAAAGTAAAGAAAGTGAATTGGAAAATAATGAAGTAGAAGATATTCAAGAAGAAGTGATTCAGGAAACTGTTATAGATGAGCCGGAAACACAGAAAGTTACTGAAGACGAAATTGAAACGCAGGACGAAGTAAAAGAAGATTCCAAATCTTTAGAAGAAACAATTGAAACAAACGAAGAAGAAACCGTTGAAGAAGTTCAAGAAGAAACTAAAGAAACAAAAGAGGAAGAAACTCATTCGAATAAAATTTGGTACTATGTTTCAAATAATCAATCTGTAGGACCATTCTCTGTAGAAGAAATGGAAGAGTTGATTGAAAATAAGACTATCTATGGAAATACCTATGTATGGAAATCTGGTTTAAAAGATTGGATCTATTTAAAGAATTCAGATTTAGCTGTATATCTTCAAAAAGGAGACGCAAATACAAGAACAGAAACTACATCTGAAGATGCATCTTGGTTCTATGTTAACAGCTCAAACCAACAAATGGGACCATATACAGAAGAAGAAATGGTACAGTTTATTAAAGAAGGCATTATTACGGCAAATACCTATGTATGGAGATCCGGAATGATGGATTGGATCCATTGTAAGGATTCTACTTTATTTGATCGACGATCTGGATCAGGTGGATTTAATAATTACGCAAATGGAAATACAAATAAGATTTTTATTGAGACAAGAAGTATTCCAGTTTGTATTATCTTAAGTATTGTAACTTGTGGTATCTATAATTTATATTGGATCTATCGGTTGGCTAAAGATGTAAATACATTGAATGCAGCACAACAAAAACCAACAGGACAAGATGCCGGAATGGTCATATTATTATATATCGTTACATGTGGGCTATATGGAATTTATTTTTATTGGAAAGTCGGAAAGCTTGTAAAACAGTTACAATTTGATAATGGATATTATGTAGAAGATAATAGTTTGGTTATGATGCTTCTTTGTATATTTGGTCTTGGACTAATCTCAAATTGTATCCTTCAAAGTACATTAAATGATATTCAACGTTATGCTTAAAAAAGTAGTGAGTGGAATAGGGGCAATCTTGTTGTTGCTCCTTTTTGTTATTGTAATCGGATACCACTGTCCTATTCAAAAAATCACTGGATTTCCCTGTCCTGGATGTAATATAATAACGAGTAGCTACTGGCTCTTTGTAAAAGGAGACCTTAATACCTCCTTGTATTATCATGCTTTACTGATACCAACGATCATCGTTTTTGTTGTGTGTCTTTTTTTGTCTTATAGACAGAATAAGAAAATTAGAGATAGACTTTTATTGATATGGGGGATCACCATGATTCTATATTATATCTATCGTATGATCTTTGTTTTTCCTGATATACCTATGGTCTATGATGAAACAAGTTTATTTAGTCTAATTTTTGATATACATTTTTAAATGATTAGAAAGGATGTAGAGATATGAAAGAAAAAATGAAAAAGTATTCGAAACCAGTTTTAAAGTTTTTACTATATTTTTTCATTGTTTTACTCGTATTTTTAGGTCTTTTATTAATACAGGTTGCCGAGTGGGTTCCTGAAACATTTGGTGATATTCCATTTGAACAGGTGATTTTCCATATGCTTGCACCAGTGGAATCCACTGATACAGTTAACTATGTTCAAAGCTTTATTCAGGAATGCTTACCATTCCCAACAATTTTAACTTTAATATTAGTTTTATTGTTTACTATCCAAGCGCAGTTTTCAGAAAAGATTCGTTCAAAAAAAGGAATCATTATTAATGCGATTCTTGTTGTATGCAGTGTGGTTTCTTTTGGATTAGGGATTCAATATTGTGCAATTAGTGTCAATGCGGATGATTATATTGACGGAATGCTTCATCCTTCTACCATTTATGAAGATTATTATGTAAATCCTCAAAGTGTGAACTATACATTCCCAGAGCAGAAAAGAAACTTGATTTATATTTTCTTAGAGTCCATGGAAACAACTTATGAAGATATAGCCAATGGGGGTGCAATGGAAAATAATTTGATTCCTGAGCTGACAAATCTAGCTAATAATAATCTTACTTTTTCAGGAGGCAATGTAGCTAATGATGGTTTTAATGTATTATCTGGTGCTGGTTGGACCGTTGCTGCTATGGTTGGACAGACAAGTGGAATCCCATTAAACATTCCTGTAGATGGAAATAGCTATATCAGCGAAGGAAACTTTTTAAATGGAGCTTATTCAATAGGGGAGATTTTAGAAGATAATGGATATGTTAATGAACTGTTGCTTGGTTCAGATGCAGAATTTGGCGGTAGAAAATACTATTTTGAACAACATGGTAACTATAATATTGTAGATATCAATGAAGTTAAAAAAAGAGGTTGGCTAGAACAAGATTATTATACTTGGTGGGGCTATGAAGATGTAAAACTGTTCGAATATGCCAAGAATGAATTGACATCTTTGGCAGCGAATGGACAGCCGTTTAATTTCACAATGTTGACTGCGGATACACATTTTACCGGTGGATATCCTTGTCAGGAATGTATTGATCTTTGGGGTGATCAATACTCTAATGTCATTTCCTGCTCAAGTCGACATGTCGGAGAGTTTATATCTTGGATTCAGGCACAACCTTTCTATGCCAATACAACAATCGTAATTGCAGGAGATCATAAAAGCATGGATACAACATGGTTTGATTCCATTGAGGAAAGTGGATATCAAAGAAAAGGATATTTTACGATCATTAATCCAGCTATAGCGCCGGTTTCTAATGAAAGTCGTATAATATCTACCGTGGATTTATTTCCAACCACTTTGGCATCTTTAGGTGTAACTTTTGATTCCAATCGATTAGCGCTGGGAACAAATTTGTTTACAGATGAAAGAACATTGGCAGAAATCATGGGTGTAGAAGAGCTGGATGCTCAGTTACAGAAACATTCAAATTATTACGATAAAAATGTTTTATATGGAATTGGAAAGAAGTAGTTATATGGATGAAAGAAAAAAACTGTTATTTATCATTAACCCGGTTTCTGGAAAAAATCGTTCAAAGGGACAAATTTTAAATGCTTTGGATCAATTTTCAAAACATGATTTATTTGTGGAAACATATATAACACAAGCACCAATGGATGCATATGACTATATTCTTAAATATGCAGAAAATTATGATATCGTAGTTATTAGTGGTGGAGATGGAACATTAAATGAAGCTACAAATGCTTTAATACAATTAGAGAAGAAGCCGTTATTAGGATATATTCCTTCTGGAACCATGAATGATTTTGGCGCTAACTTTAATTTAAGTGCCAATTTAGAGGAAGCTGCTAAAACAGTTTGTGAGGGAAAAGTAGATGTATTTGATCTAGGTAAGATCAATCATCAATACTTTAACTATGTGGCTGGTTTTGGAATGATTTGTGAAGTATCTTTTGAAACGGACCAGGAATTAAAACATGTTTTAGGCAATCTAGCCTATGTCATCAAGGCGGTTTCTTTACTACCAAATCTAAAGCCCTATCATGTAAAGATGAATATTGATGGACAGGAAATTGAAAAAGATTTAATGTTTGGGCTTATTATCAACGGCGTCCGTGTTTCTGGATTTGATCTTGTGGAAAAAAGTGATGATGCCATGAAAGATGGCACATTGAATGTAATCTTAGTAGAACATACGCCAAATTTATTGGAACTATATAATTATCCAGTTGGACTTTTAAATCCATCTGTAAATGGAAAATATGTAACACGGTATCAAGCTAAACATATAACGATTGAAGCCGATGAGCCAATGAAGTGGACCTTGGATGGGGAAAAAGGCAAAGAAAGAGACAAAGCTGAAATACAGGTTGTACCAAGAGCTTTAAAGATTATTTGCTAAGATGAAAGAATTTTCAAAACAAAAAGAAAAATATTTACATTTTCTTTAAAAAGGTGTTGACATATCAGTATATTTATTTATAATGTATTCATACAAGTAAATCGGATGAAGATAGAGGTAGCAATGCATCAGAGTACTGCATGGAGTTGGCAAACTAAGAAGTGCAGGAAAGGTAATCATTGCCGAAGGACATAAGGTGGCAACCTTATCCCTGGGGTATTAGGGAATACCTAATACACTCCTTCAAACTTTGAAGAGGGGTTATCTTATAGCGAAGGGACATTACAAGCTATGCGATAACGCATAGCTTTTCTATTTATTCACCGATTCAGAAAGGAAAAGAGATATGAAAAAATTACTTGCTGCTGCAGCGGTAGCTGCCCTAGCCTTGACAGGCTGTGCTTCTGGAGGTAACACAGAAACAACAGAAGATAAAGACACTTTCGTAGTCGGTATGGAATGTGCCTATGCACCATTTAACTGGAAGACCAGTGAAGAAACAGATACTTCAGTTCCTTTAGGTTCTAGTGGATATGCAGATGGTTATGATGTTCGTGTCGCTCAATATATTGCGGATGAACTTGGGATGGATCTAGAAATAAAAACGATTTCATGGGATGGTTTATTACCAGCACTTGATTCTGGAGAAATCGACGCGGTTATTGCTGGAATGACAGCCAATGAAGAACGTGAAGAAGGTGCCGACTTCACAACACCTTACTATGATAGTGAAGGTATGATCATGATCGTAAGAAAAGACAGTGAAGAAGCAACATATACAGATATTCAACAGTTCTCAGGAAAGAATGTTGTAGGTCAAAAAGGAACAAACTACGATGATGTGATCGATCAGATCCAGGGCGTTAACCACGTAACACCAAAACAACAGTATGGTGAAATGATCGTTGCTCTACAACAAGGCGATGTAGATGGTATTACAGCTGAAATGGCAGTTGCTGAAGGTGTAATTGCTGCAAACCCAGATTTAACAGTTGTTCAATTTGATGAAGGAAAAGGTTTTGAAGCGGATACAACTGTTTCAATCGCATTAAAAGAAGGAACAAGAGATTCAGATTTCTTCAAAAAAGTTCAGGAAGCTTTAGATAACTTAGATACAGAGACTCGTAAAGAGTGGATGAGCGAAGCTGTACAGAATCAGCCAGCAGGAGAATAATCATGAGTATTAATTTTCCTAGAGCTCTAGAAATCTTTCAGGAAAATATTTCCCTATTTCTATATGGAATAGGGAATACTTTATTGTTTGCTCTGATTGGTACTTTGGTTGGTTTCTTGATTGGACTTTTAGTTGGAGGAATTCGTGCTATTGAAATCAACGATTACGATAGTACTCCAGTAAAAGCGATTAAAAACATTGGACGCTGGATCACAAGTTTCTATATTTGGGTGTTCCGTGGAACTCCAATGATGGTTCAGGCTATGTTTGTTTACTACTTATTAAGACCTGTATTACAGTGGACACCATTTGTTGCTGGTTTGGTCATTATTTCAATTAATACAGGAGCTTATATGGCTGAAATTATTCGTGCTGGTATCCAGTCTGTAGATAATGGACAAAATGAAGCCGCAAAAAGTTTAGGGATGACAACGATCCAGACTTTGATCTTCATCGTTTTCCCTCAGGCAATCAAAAACACATTCCCATCAATTGGTAACCAGTTGATCGTAAATATCAAAGACAGTTCTATGTTAAATGTTATTGGTGTAACAGAACTTTACTTCCAGACAACATCTGTTGCCGGATCAAATTATCAATACATTGAAACATTCCTTGTTTCTGCTTTGATTTATCTAGTCTTGACAACTTTGGCAAGTTTCTTGTTGAACTTCCTTGAAGGACGTCTTGATGAAGAACGCAAGACCAAATCAATGGATTTTTGCAGTTAGGAGGACCATGAAAAATGAATGAAATTATTCAAATTCAACATCTTCAAAAACACTTTGGAAATCTTAAGGTCTTAAATGATGTTAGCTTTGATATCCATAAAGGGGAAGTTGTTACGGTCATCGGTTCAAGTGGTAGTGGGAAATCAACAATGCTGCGCTGCATTAACTTATTAGAAAGAATGGATGGAGGAAACATCCTTTATCATGGAAAAAATATCTTAGATAACGGAAATGATGTAAATCAATATCGATCTAAAGTAGGAATGGTATTCCAAAGTTTCAATCTTTTTAACAATTTAAGTGTTATTGAAAACTGTATGATCGGACAGATCAAAGTCTTAAAGCGTTCAAAAGAAGAAGCGCGCGCAAAAGCCGAAAAATATTTAAAAGAAGTTGGTATGTTTGAGTTTGCCAATAAGGCAAGTACGAAACTATCTGGTGGACAAAAACAACGTGTTGCCATCGCAAGAGCTCTTTGCATGGATCCAGAAGTTCTGTTGTTTGATGAACCAACAAGTGCTCTAGACCCTGAAATGGTTGGCGATGTTTTGGATGTAATGAAAGATTTGGCTAATCATGGATTGACCATGGTCATCGTTACTCACGAAATGCAGTTTGCCAAAGAAGTAAGTGATCGCGTGATTTTCATGGATCAAGGTGTAATCGCTGAACAGGGAACACCAGATGAAATCTTTAATGATCCAAAACAGGAAAGAACAAAACAATTCTTATCAAGATATTCAAATCGTTAATAGAAGTAAAAGTTTGATTTCAAGAGTGAGTCAAACTTTTTTTGTTGAAAAGGCTTGAAGGTGAAGTTGACTTTAGGTATACACTGATCCAGCGGAGGTGCGATATGAATAAACCATATATTATTTGTCATATGATGTCTTCTGTGGATGGAAGAATTGATTGTGCTATGACAGAACAATTAAAAGGTGTAGAAGATTATTATGAAACATTAGCTTAATTAGATGCAGATACGACAGTCAGTGGAAAAAGAACCGATGAACTAGAAATGGCTTTATCTGGCAAATATGTTTCTAAGAATTTAGAAATCTATGGAAAAGAAGGGTTTTCTAAGAAGGTGGATGCCAAAGGCTATGAAGTAGTCGTCGATTCCAAGGGAGAATTATTGTGGGAAAAAGAAAATAGGGATGAAAAACCATTATTGATCATCACCAGTGAACAAGTCACAAAAGAATATTTAAACTATTTAGATGAACAAAATATCTCTTGGATCGTATGTGGAAAAAATACGACAGATTTAGTAAAGGCGTCTAAAATTCTCTATGAAGAATTTCATGTAGAAAGAATGGCAGTTGTAGGGGGGAGCTGTAATAAATGGTGCTTTTCTAAAAGCTGGTCTACTGGATGAAGTTAGTATTTTAATTGGGGCAGGCATTGACGGAAGAAAAGGTATGCCTGGTGTATTTGATGGATTTGATATAGATCAACCCGTTATCTCTTTATCCTTAAAAGATGTTGAAACTTTTAAAAGTGGTGCTGTATGGATTCGTTATAAGACAGTAGAATAAAGTGCATAGCTATTTTTAGATATTGTTTTCTTGTAAAAATAAATAAAGAATGATAGAATGTGCATAGTTTGACAGTGAAGAAGATAAGTACTGATAGATCTGGAAATGAAGAGATAAAGTGTTTGGTGGAAACTTTACAAGGGTCTGTTAAGGAAGCTACTTTGGAGTTAAAACCGCTTAGTCAGCGTTAACGATAATTAAGGGCATCTTATAAAAGATGAACTAGGATGGTACCGCGTTAATAACGTTCCTAGATATAGGAACGTTTTTTTATTTGGATGGAGGAAGAAAACATGAAATATTTAACCGGAAATCAAGTTCGCCAGATGTTTTTGGATTACTTTAAAAGCAAAGGTCATATGATCGAACCAGGAGCAAGCCTTGTTCCGAATAATGATCCAACTTTGTTGTGGATCAATGCAGGTGTGGCTGCTTTGAAAAAGTATTTTGATGGTAGTGAAAAACCTCGTTGTAACCGTATTGCCAATGCACAAAAAAGTATTCGTACAAACGATATTGAAAATGTAGGTAAGACAGCTAGACACCACACTTTCTTTGAGATGTTAGGAAACTTCTCAATTGGTGATTACTTTAAAGAAGAAGCCATTCCATTTGCATGGGAATTCTTAACAAGCGAAAAGTGGATGGGAATTGATAAAGATAAACTATATGTATCTGTGTATACAGATGATGATCAGGCATATAAGATCTGGACAGAAGTATGTAAAGTAGATCCTAGTCATATCTTAAAGACATATGATAACTTCTGGGAAATTGGAAAAGGGCCAGGTGGACCAGACTCAGAAATCTTCTTTGACCGTGGTGAAAAATATGATCCAGAAGGTCTTGGAGAAAAATTGTTCTTTGAAGAAATGGAAAATGATCGTTATGTAGAAGTTTGGAACGTTGTATTCTCACAATATGATTGTGATCCTGAGTTAGATCGTAAAGATTATAAAGAACTACCTCAAAAAAATATCGATACAGGAATGGGTCTAGAAAGACTGGTTGCCTTGATCCAGGATGGAGAAACAAATTTTGATACAGACTTGTTCCTTCCAATCATTCACGCAACAGAAAAATTGGCAAAATATCCTTATGAAGGAGAATATAAGATGGCATATCGTGTCATTGCCGATCATATTCGTACTTTAACGTTTGCCTTAAGCGATGGTGCAAACTTCTCAAATAGTGGACGTGGCTATGTATTGCGTCGTGTTCTAAGACGTGCTGTGCGCTTTGGTTTAAAATTAGGACTGGAAGATGCATTCTTATATAAATTGGTACCAGTTGTTGCGGATACGATGCAGGATTTCTATCCTTATTTACAGGAACATGTTGAATTCAATCAGAAACTGATCAAAGTAGAAGAAGATACATTCAAGAAAACATTAAAGAATGGACAGGCTCTTTTAGATGAAGAGATTTCAAAGGCAAAAGATGGAAAACTAAGTGGTGAAGTTGTATTTAAGCTTTACGATACATATGGATTCCCATTTGAACTAACACAGGAAATTGCTTCTGAGAGTGGGCTTGAAGTATCTCGTGAAGAATTTGATGTGGAAATGAACAAACAGAAAGAACGTGCTCGTAATGCTCGTAATACAAAAGATTCTTTCGCTACACAAAATGCTGAATTGATGAATTTTACACAGGAAAGTACATTCATTGGATACGATCATATGGAATGCGATGGCAAGATCATTGCTTTATTCAAAGATGGACATATGGTTGATACTTTGTCTGATGAAGGGCAGGTAATTCTAGATACGACTTGTTTCTATGCAGAGAGTGGTGGACAGGTTGCCGATGCAGGTACATTAAGTGCAGATGGTGTAATGTGCAAAGTAACGGATGTTCAAAAGGCAAGAAACAAACAACATATTCACAGTGTAGAAATTGAAAGTGGAATCTTGGAAGTAGGTATGAGCCTACATTGTCATGTAGATGAAGCAAAACGTAAAGCTACAACTGCAAACCACTCTTGTACTCACCTTTTACAAAGTGCATTGAAGAAAGTTGTAGGAGATCATATTCATCAGGCCGGAAGCTATGTATGTGATGAATACTTACGTTTTGACTTTAACCATTTTGAAAAGTTAACAACAAAACAACTAGATGAAATTGAAGATTTAGTGAATCAGTATATTGCTGGAGCATATCCTGTTACAAAAGAAATCATGGATATTGAAGAAGCTAAAAAATCAGGAGCAACTGCTTTATTCAACGAAAAATACGGAGATCGCGTTCGTGTTGTCACTATGGGCGATGTTTCTAAAGAATTCTGTGCAGGATGCCATGTTGAGAATACATCACAGATTGGTCTATGCAAGATTATTAGTGAAGAAAGCATTGGTTCAGATGCTCGTCGAATCGTAGCTAAGACAGGATACCAGGCTTATAAAGAATGTGCTTCAGAAAAGAATATGTTAGAAAATATTGCAATCAGCGCAAAACAAAAAGGTATCAAGAATATTGATACAAAAGTGGACGCAGCTTACCAGAATATGCATGCTCTTCAAAAAGAAATTGAACAGTTAAAGAATCAAATCTTTGCCCTTAAATCAAATGAATGGGTAAATGAAACAGTTTCTTTGGGTTCAGTAAATGCATTGATCAAAAAAGTTGAAGGTATGGATGCAGGCGCTTTAAAAGATATCGTATCAAATTTGAAGGCAAAAGATCCAAATATCGTATGTTTCTTTGGAAATGTTTCAAATGATAAGATCGTCTTTGTATCTGGAGCTGGAAAAGATGCTGTTTCAAAAGGTGTTCACGCAGGTCAGTTAGTTAAAAAAGCTGCTCAATTATGCTCAGGTAACGGTGGTGGAAAACCGGATATGGCACAAGCAGGTGGAAAAGATATTTCTAAACTAAATGAAGCATTTGAAGTAATTAAATCAGAATTAGCAAACATTTAATTAAATTATTAGTTGTAATAAAGATCGAATTTATATTTTTTAGATATATTTTCGATCTTTTTTTGTCATTTTGGACATTTCCGGTGTGATAGATAAGTGAGAGAGGATTGAAAAACCATAAATGCATGGTTCAATGACAATCCAAGTCTCTCATGATATATTGGAGGTGTGAAAAAATGATACAAAAAGAAAACAGCTTTGGTACGTTTGATCAGGAAATCAATACCTTCTTCAAGGATGCACATCACTTTGCCTCTTTGATCAATACCTGTCTCTATCAGGGTCAGGAGATCGTCAAACCAGAAAATCTGATGCTGGTGGATCCAAAGATACAGGCCTATACAAGAGATGTGCTGATGTTGTGGAATGGAAGATATGGTTCCTATTATCTAGGTATCGAAAATCAACTGATCGAGAACTATCCTATGCCGTATCGTATCCTACAGTATGACTGCCTGGTGTATAAGGATCAGATGGATATACTTGAAAAGGAACACAGGAAAAAGAAGGATCTAAGAAGCAGTGAGGAGTTTCTATCCGGGATCAAGGCAAGTGATAGATTGATCCCATGCATCACAATCGTGATCTATTATGGAACAAGACCATGGCAGACCAATTTCAGCATGAAGGATATGTTCGATGTCAAAGACATGAGTTCTTTAATTGATTTCAGGATGAATCTGATTGAAGTGCATAGTGATACACATCAATATAAGGACAAGGAATTGGATCTGGTCTTTTCCATGACAAGAGACATATTGAATGCCAATTTTAATACGATAAGGAATAAATATAAACAAGGCATACCCAAGCAGGTAGCATTAGTTATTGCCAGCATGGCAAAAGATGAAAAACTGTATCAACAGATCAAGGAGGAAGAAAAGGAGGTTATTGTAATGTGTGAATCGTTAGACAGAATGAGAGAAGAAGCAAAAGCAGAGGGCATGATCTTAGGCAGAAGAGATGGATTAATCCAAGGTGAAGAAAAAGCGGAATTAAGAATTTTAACAAATTTATTAAAGAAAGGAATATCGGATTCTTATATTTTGGAGATCACCGGAGTATCTTCTGAATTATTGATGAAAGCTAAACAAGCAATACATTAGCAGTTTGAATAGTGTAAACAAATGATTATAAAATTTTATCGTTTTATCTTTATTCATTCTATGTGGGGACTTTTTGATGAAAACTTGCATTTTTTATGTGGAATTTCCCAAAAACACTTGAAAAAAATCAAAAAGGTTTTCATTTAAAATTAGATAATGTATAATGTTTTTATGTTAAGGAGTGTGATGAAGATGAGAGACATTACCGAAACAATGACATTTACAACGGAAGAAATTCGCCGCGAAAATATCAAAGCGATCTTACGTGAAGTAAGTGATGCGTTAGAAGAACGTGGTTATAATTCTGAAAACCAGATTGCAGGTTATCTTATCAGCAATGATCCAGCGTATATTTCTTCTCATAAGAACGCACGTAATCTGATTCAACGAATCGAACGTTATGAGATCATTGAAGAGTTGGTTCGTGCATATTTGGAGAAATAATGGAAAAGATCATCGGACTGGATCTTGGCAGTGTTACTTGTGGAGTTGCGATCAGTGAGACAGGTATCGTGGCAAGAGCCTTAACAACTATTCGTTTTGCGCCAGATGATTATGATGAATGTTTTGATAAGCTATTAGATCTATTAGAAGAACATCACGTTAAGACAATTGTTTTAGGATTACCTAAGCACATGAATGGCGACGTTGGTGTGCGAGGACAATTATCTATAGATTTTGGTGCGGAACTCGAAAAAGAAGGCTATCATGTTCATCTTTGGGATGAGAGACTGACGACGGTCAGCGCTCAAAGATTTTTGCTTGAGGGGGACGTTTCTAGAAAGAAACGAAAAAAAGTAATTGACCAGATGGCTGCAGTGCAAATTTTGCAGAGCTTTTTAGACAGACAAAACGGGGGCATTTGATCCTCCGTATTTTTTTGGAAAGGAAGAAAAACTATGTTAGATTCAAACAGCTTATATGTCAAAGACGAAAATGGAAATGAAAAACGTATGACCATATTGTTTACTTTCGATAATGAAGTAACAAAAAAACAATATGTTGTTTTCCAAGACCCAGAACAAGATGAAGATGAAGTCTATGCTTCAGCTTATGATGAAAATGGACAGTTACTGCCAATTGAAACCGATGAAGAATGGGAAATGGTAGAAGAAGTTATCAATACTTTTGTTGAGGACAACGAAAATGCCTAAATCTAGAAGAAGGCCAAAGAAAAACAATACGGTTCGTAATATACTTTTAGTAGTCGTATTGGTCTTAGTTGTAGTATTAGGGGGAATATTTGGCTATGGCTATATTAACTTGCAGCCGGTTGGAGATGGTTCTAATACGATAGATTTTCAAATCGAAGAGGGTTCTGATTTTGATGAAGTTTTAAATGATCTAGAAGACCAGAACTTGATTCGATCTGCTACAGTTAGTAAGTTGTATGCTAGAGTTACAGGACATCAGGAATATTATGCAGGTTTCTTCGAATTAAATGACGGTATGAGCACCGGTGATATCTTGAGCCATATAGGCAATATAGAAAATGCAAAGACACAACAAGTCTCAATTACGATTCCAGAAGGAAAGTGGGCGAAGGAAATTGCTGCCAGCATCAGTGAACAGTTTCCTTATACGACTGAAGAAGTTTTGGCAACTTGGAATGATATAGAGTATATTCGCACTTTGGCAAACGATTATACGTTCTTAGATCCAGAAGCACTATCAAATGAGAATTATAAAGTGAAGCTGGAAGGGTATTTATTTCCGGAAACATATTTCTTTGACAAGGATGCAACAATTGATGAAATCACAAGAACATTGTTAAATGGGTTTGAAACGATTTATGAAAAGTATAAGACACAATTTGATAACAGTTCTTACTCAATACATCAACTTGTTTCTTTGGCAAGTGTAGTCCAGTTTGAATCAGGCAGTGCACAAGAAATGCCAACGATTGCTCAGGTATTCTATAATCGTCTAAATCAACAGATGCGTTTAGAATCCAGCGTTACGGTATGCTATGCATTGTATGATGAATTTAATGATCCACAGGATTGTGAAGTTAGAACCGATATCGAATCACCATATAACACATATTTAAATGATGGTTTACCAATTGGACCAATTTTAAATCCAGGTGAAGAGGCAATTAATGCCGTATTAAATCCTTCGCCAAATGATTATTTGTTCTTTGTGGCAGATATCTATGGAGATGGAAGTGTTTATTATTCGACAACCTATGAAGAACACCAGGCTAGAATGGAAGAATTAGGTCTAGTTATTGAATAATTTACGTTCTGTGATATAATTCAATCGCGTTAAAAATAAGGAGTGATAGTATGCCAAACGAAAAGTTTTACGTTACCAAAGAAGGTTATAATGATTTAGTTAAAGAACATGAAGAGTTAGTCCATAAAACACGTGCCGAAGTCATTGTCGAACTTCAGGAAGCCAGAGCACAAGGTGACTTGTCTGAAAACGCGGACTATGATGCAGCCAGAGAACATCAGGCACAAGTAGAAGCACGTATTCGCGAGTTGGAAGCTTTGATCAAAAATTCTGAAATCATTGAAGAATCAGATGGTAAGAAAAAAGCTGCAAAGAATGCGGTTGTTAAATTAGGTTCTGTGGTAACTTTGAAAGATTTATCCGATAATGTAGAAAGTACATTCTCAATTGTAGGTTCAATCGAGGCCGATCCTTTGAATGGAAAACTTTCTAACAATACACCACTTGCAGAAGCTATCCTAGATCATAAGGTTGGAGATGTTGTTACTGTAAGTCGTGTAGATGAACCATATGATGTAGAAATTACAAAAATTGCATAAATTTTTGTCATTTAATCAATTTCGATTGTATTAGGAAAAGGGTGATGTTAATGAAAAAAGCTCTTTTCCTTTTTATTTTGTTTGGATTATTTTGTTTTGCCTATTTTGGACGATATCAACCAGTAAGTTTGGATGTAGCTAAACCAACAACGATTACGGTTGAAATCAAAGGAGAAGTTGTCAATCCGGGTGTTTATACGCTTAAAATTGATGCTACTTTAGATGATCTGGTGAAACAGGCTGGCGGATTTACAGAACAAGCTCAAACCGATTCTTTGTCTTTGATGAAGCCTTTGGAAGACCAGGATACGATCTTTGTTTCCAAACGTACAGAAACACAAAAGATATCTTTAAATAGTGCGACTTTGGAACAACTTGATTCACTTCCTGGTATTGGCCCATCCATTGCTCAAAGGATCATTGACTATCGAAACAATATTCCTTTTGTGGAGTTGGAACAAATCAAAGAAGTCAAAGGCATTGGTGATAAACTTTATGAAAAGATCAAGGATTTGATCACGTTATGAAGTATTTTTGTCTATTTGCAGCTTTTGGATTCTGGATCAGTATTGCCATAAAAGATGTATTCTATGTCTGTTTGTTTATTATGGGTTTTTCTCTATTTTTGATGTATCGTTTTAAACGTAAATTGATCGTAATCATATGGGCATTATTTACAGTTTGTTTTGTTGTGTACATCAATAAGCCAATAGAAGAACCACAACCTGGTCAATACATGATTTATGAAATTAAGCCAAAATATTGTCTTGCAAGAAAGGATAATGTTTCAATCATTGTATATGGCATTGAAGATCCAGAGTATTATGATGTCTATAAAATCAGTGAATTTGAAAAAGTGAATACGATAAAAAATATAGGGCAGTTTGTCTTTGAAGAATATTTGCATAAACAATCCATCTACTACAGTGCAAATGTCAGCCGGTATATGTATATAAGGACAGAAAATTCAATCAAGAATGATGTATATAATCATCTTAAAAACAGAAAACATGCTAACTTTTATTTATCTAATTTTTATGGGATCCGCAATGAAGATGTCAGCACTATCCTTATAAATTTGGGCTTACCAATCCTGGGTGTGATTTCCATATTGCGTAAGTTTCTTTTGCGTATATTTTCCAAAAATATTAGTGAAATAATATTATTCTTACTGATAATCTTGTATGGTAGTATTTTTACCTTTACACCTAGTTTGGTTCGAATCACTTTGTTTCTTTTAGGAAAAATCGTCTTTTCAAAATGGGAATACCAATTAAGCTTTTCAACAATATTATTTTTGATGGTCTTACCCGGTTTTGCTACAGAGTTTATCTTTTTATTCCCTGTTTGCGCCATGTTAGTGTATCGATTCTGCCATGATTTGTTTAAGCGTATTTTTTTGATTCGTATCTTATTAATGACTTTTCAATTTATTTATTTTCATAGCGTGGATATAGTTCTGTTTTTAGGATTTTCTATCTTGAGAAAATTAAATTCTTTAGTGTTTTTTATAAGCCTAGTCAGTTTATTTTATGAACCTATACTAACATTTATATTAGATATTTATGATGGTTTTATCATGCATCTTCCTTCTCTTGTGATCAATTATGCTCCAGGTTTTCTATTTATTATCGTGATATTCTGGCTGGTCTATGAAATATATAATGATCATCGATTTGTATATCCTCTTTGTATCAGTCTTATCATGATTTTTTGTTCGAATTATTTAAACCCATTTTTTAATGTGTATATGTTGGATATAGGACAGGGTGATTGTACATTGATCGTGGAACCATTTATGCGCTCTGCAGTTATGATTGACTGTGGACAAAATCTATATCGAGACAATGTCGAAGAAATCATTGATCCATTTTTAAAAGCACATCATATTTCTAAGCTGGATGCTTTGATTCTTACCCATGAAGATTTTGATCACAGTGGGGGTTTAGAAGCTTTAAAAGAAAAAGTAGAAATCAAACAAATTGTCCAGACCTCCAATCAAAAGATAGATGTGGATTATCCTTTCTTTTCTCTATTAGAAGATAGAAAAGCTAATAATGAAAATGATAACAGTATCATTTCGTATTTTATCTACGATGGTATTCAATATCTATGGACAGGTGATGCAGGTATTGAGATTGAAGAACAATTCATGAAGGCATATCCAGAATTAGAAGTAGATGTTTTAAAACTTGGGCATCATGGATCTTCAACCAGTTCTTCCTATGCATTTTTAAAAGAAATCCAACCGCAATTAGGTTTGATCAGTGTAGGAGCCAATAATCGCTATGGACACCCAGATAATGAAGTGATTTCCAATTGTGATAAATTAAATATTGATTTGTTGATGACCAAAGATGTCGGAATGATCCATATTTTTGCTTTTAAAGGGATTGCGTTTTTTCGCACACAAACAGGATTATTTGGTATACTAGAGTCATGAATTATATATTACATGGACATGATGAAGGAAGAGTGAAGCAAAAGATCAATGCACTAAAAACAAAACATCACATTGAAAATGTGATCGTTTTTGATGCGACAGATGATGAGCAGCAAGATGTATTCAATGAGATGGATACCATTTCCATTTTTGATGATGACAAGATGATCGTCATAGAGAATGCAACCTTTCTTTCCAGTAAAGATACCACTAAATATGATATCAAAGGTTTTATAGATCGAAGCACAAATGATGAAAGCGTGATCCTTGTGTTCTGCTGTCCAAGTGATAAGCTGGATACAAGAAAAAAGGCTGTTAAGGAATTGATATCAAAATCAACTGTATATCCATGTATTGCCTTGGATGAAAAATCACTGCCTGGATATATCAATGAAGAATTAAAGAAGCTAAATCTAAAAATGGATCGAGATGCGATCAAGTGGTTTAGTGCAAGAGCAGGATTTGATGCTTTACGCATTGAGCAGGAACTTATCAAATTCAAAACATTCAATGATCATATTACATTAAAGGATGTACAGGATCTTATGGTATGTGAACCATTGAATGATGTCTTTAAGATGGTAGATGCTCTTTTTGAAAGAAATGCGCTTCGATTATTGGCGTATTATCGTAATTTTAGAAAACTTAATATGGAGCCGGTTGCGATCAATGGTTTGTTATCTGGACAAATACGTTTTTTGTTTCAAGTTCGTGTGTTGATGGATCAAGGTAATTCTAAAGAAGAAATTGCCAGAAGATTAAAAGCTCATCCATATCGTGTGCAGATCAATATGCAAAGAGCTTATAATTTTACCAGTGATGAACTTTTAGAAAAGTTATCGATCTTGGCAAAACTAGATCAGGATATGAAGATGGGATTGGTTGATAAAGATGAGGGCTTTGAACAATTTATTTTAGGTATGTTACAGTAAAAGGGACTACAGTTGTAGCCCCTTTTGATTGAGTATAAAAAAAAGAACAAATGTTCTTTTCTTATTTTATAGAGTTAACAGCCGTAGCCAAACGTGATTTTTGACGGCTTGCATAATTTTTGTGATAGATACCTTTTGCGACAGCTTTGTCTAATTTAGAACAGCAACTGTTGTATGCAATAATAGCCGCTTCTTTATCCTGTGCATCTACTGCAGCCAATACAGCTTTAATACTAGATTTCAATGCACTTTTTTTAGATACGATCAGTTTGTGTGCCTTGTTGTTTGTCTTTACACGTTTCATCTGAGATTTGATTTGTGGCATGGTTTGCACCTCCTGACATAAATTGCATTGAGATTATAGCAAATTCTGTTATTTATTGCAACACAATCATCAAAAAATAGGGTATAATACCAAAAGTTATGGAGGGATGAGTTATGTTAGATATTCGATGTGTCTTTATGGGAACGCCCCAAATTGCGGCAACTGTATTAAGCTCTATGTTAGAAGCAGGCATCAAGATCGATCTTGTTGTCAGTCAACCCGACAAAAAAGTAGGACGAAAACAAAAAATAGTATACTCCCCTGTAAAACAGGTGGCAGTTGATCATGAAATAGAATGTTTCCAACCTGTTCGTATCAAGGAAGATCATCAAAGGATCTTGGATCTTAAACCAGATTTGATCGTAACTTGTGCATATGGACAAATTATTCCAGAGGATCTATTGAATGCACCACGTTTTGGGTGTGTCAATCTTCATGGCTCTATCTTACCAAAATATCGTGGAGGAGCCCCAATCCAGCGAGCTATCTGGAATGGAGATAAAGAGTCAGGTATGTCTTTGATGAAGATGGCAAAACGAATGGATGCTGGACCTGTTTTGGCCATTGAAAAAGTGAAGATTGAATCTCAGGATAATTCTACCAGTGTGTTTGAAAAGATGGGCCTTGCCGCCAGTAAGCTAATCTTAGACAACTTTGAATTGATTTGCTCAGACCAGGCACATTATGTAGAACAGGATGAAGATAAAGTTGTATTTGCACCTGTTATTACTAAACAGGAAGAAAAGATTGATTTTTCAAAAGATGATATTGAAATCCTGAACCAAATTCGCGCTTTGTCTTTTACTCCAGGTGCCTACGGGTTGATCAAAAATAAGAAACTGAAACTTTTGGAAGCTACATATCAAAAAGAACCTGTAAAACAGCCACTGGAAATTTTAGGGTTGCGAGATAATCATTTTGTGATTTCTTTGCACGAAGGCGTTTTATTGGTTTCAAAATTACAAATGGAAGGAAAACCAGTCATGCAGGCTAAAGACTTCTTCAATGGTCAAGGAAGAAACATGGTTGGTCAAATTATAGAATAGAGGTTTTATATGGATCAGAAGAATATACGAAATTTTTCAATTATTGCACATATCGATCATGGAAAGTCGACACTTGCCGATCGTATTC
The DNA here is from genome assembly GCF_028321995.1 of Faecalitalea cylindroides. NCBI lineage: Bacteria > Bacillati > Bacillota > Erysipelotrichia > Erysipelotrichales > Erysipelotrichaceae > Faecalitalea > Faecalitalea cylindroides. Next base: position 36,020 of record NZ_JAQLXG010000012.1, on the reverse strand, counting down.
TTGAATTAACAGATACAGTTGAAAAAAGGGAAATGAAAGATCAGATTCTTGACAGCATGGATCTTGAAAGAGAAAGAGGAATCACGATCAAATTAAATGCCGTTCAGCTGGTATATCATGCCAAAGATGGACAGGATTATATCTTTCATTTGATCGATACACCCGGTCATGTGGATTTCTCTTATGAGGTATCTAGATCTTTAGCGGCTTGTGACGGGGCTGTTTTAGTGGTCGATGCGGCTCAAGGTGTACAGGCACAGACTTTGGCCAATGTATATTTAGCTTTAGATAATGATCTGGAAATTTTACCAGTTTTAAATAAGATCGATCTTCCAAGTGCACAACCGGATGTCGTTAAAAAAGAAATAGAAGATCTGATTGGTTTGGATTGCTCTGAAGCTGTAGAAATCAGTGCTAAATCAGGATTGAATGTTGATAAAGTATTGGAAGAAATCGTGGCAAAACTGCCATGTCCAAGTGGAGATAATGAGGCTCCATTGCAGGCGCTTGTTTTCGATTCTCTTTATGATTCTTATCGAGGAATTATTGCCTTTATCAGTGTTAAAAATGGTTCGATCAAACCTAAGGATAAAATTCGTTTTATGGCAACCGGTGCTGAATACGAAGTGATTGAAGTGGGTGTAAGAACACCAAAAGAAGTGATTTGTGATGAGCTAAAGACAGGCGATGTAGGATGGATCTCAGCTGCAATTAAGAGCATTGAAGATGTTCGTGTCGGTGATACGATAACTAGTGCAACCAATCCTTGTGAAGAACCTTTAGCTGGATATCGCGAGATGCATCCAATGGTGTACTGTGGTTTATATCCGGTAGACAATGCACGATATGATGATTTAAAAGAAGCTTTGCAGAAATTAAAATTAAATGATGCAGCTTTGCAGTTTGAACCGGAAACCTCACAGGCTTTAGGGTTTGGTTTCCGTTGTGGATTTTTAGGCTTGTTACATATGGATGTGGTTGAAGAGAGATTGGAAAGAGAATATAACTTGAATTTAATCGCGACAAGTCCAAGTGTTATTTATCACGTATATAAAACTGATGGGACAATGGTTGAAATTGATAACCCGGCAGCCTTGCCACCGGCGCAGAATATAGACCATATTGAAGAACCGTTTGTAAAAGCTGAAATCATGGTTCCAAAAGATTATGTAGGTCCAATGATGGATCTTTGTCAGAAAAAACGTGGAGAGTATGTTGACTTGCAGGTTTTAGATGATGTTCGAATGATGATGACTTATCAGTTGCCGTTATCTGAAATTATATTTGACTTCTTTGATAAGATGAAATCTTCTACCAAAGGCTATGCAAGTTTTGATTATGAATTCAGCGGATATCGTACAAGCAAGCTTGTGAAGATGGATATCTTATTAAATGGACAGATCGTCGATGCCTTATCTACGATCGTGTATAAAGATTTTGCCTATAATCGAGGCAATGCCATGACGATCAAATTGAAAGATCTTATTCCTAAGCAGCAGTTTGAAATTCCTGTTCAGGCAGCGATTGGAGGAAAAGTCATTGCCCGAACAAACATCAAAGCATTGCGCAAAAACGTATTGGCAAAATGTTATGGTGGAGATATTTCTCGTAAGAAAAAATTATTGGAAAAACAAAAAGAAGGAAAGAAGCGTATGAAGATGGTAGGAAGTGTTGAAATTCCTCAGGAAGCATTTATGGCTGTTCTTTCTATGGATGAAGATTAATGAAAGCTGTCTATTTACACGTTCCTTTCTGTGATTCGATTTGTGCATATTGTGATTTTTGTCGTATCATCACAAATGAAGATACAAAAAGAAAATGGATGGTACAGATCATTGAAGAAATCAAACAAAAAAATATTCATGAAGTGGATACTCTATATTTTGGAGGCGGAACCCCAAGTTCACTAACTTGTGAACAGTTTAAAAAAATTGCTTCATTATTTAATGTAAGTAAAGAATTTACGGTTGAATGCAATCCTGAATCGCTGGACTTAGAGAAAATTCAACTTTATAAAAAATTAGGAGTCAATCGTATTAGTCTGGGCGTACAGACATTTAATGATCGTTTATTACAAGTTATCAATCGAAAACATCGAAAAGAAGATATATTTCAAGTTATCCAGTTATTAAAGGAAAATGGTATTGATAATATATCAATTGATCTAATGTATGCTTTACCAGAACAAAGTTTAAAGGATGTTAAAAAAGATTTGGAAATTTTCCTGGATCTGGATATAAAACATTTATCGATCTATTCTTTGCAGATTGAAGAAAATTCAATCTTTGGCAGGCAGAATCTAAAACCGGTAGATGAAGATATCGAAGCAGATATGTATGAATTAATTTGTAAGACGATGGAAAAAGCTGGCTATCTTCATTATGAAATCAGTAGTTTTTGTAAGCCTGGATATCATTCAAAGCACAATCTGGCTTATTGGCAGGATGAAGATTTTATAGGACTTGGATGCGGTGCCAGTGGAAAAGAGAACAATGTGCGTTATGATAACACTCGTTCTTTAAAAACATATATTGAATCAGGAGCTAATCCTTATATATATGAAGAGACGCAAAAGGATAAGGCGTTTAATGCCATCATGATGGCATTAAGAACAACTTTTGGATTAGATATACAAAAATGGAATCAGCGTTATGATCAAGACTTTATAAAGAGGTATCAAAGCATCCTGGAGAAATACCATGACGTGTTAAAACTGGAGAATGGTATCCTGTATCCTAGTAGAGAAGCTATGGAAATATTGAATACGATTCTAGTTGATTTTTTATTGATTGATTGATAAAATATATACGCTTTTGTGCTGAGAGTTTGGAATCTCCAACCTTACCCTCGGGCAAAAAGGACATTAGAAATAGGAGGAAAAGAAAAATGTTATTAAAAGCAGAAAAACAGGCTATCATGAAAGAATATGCAATTCATGAAGGTGACACAGGTTCTCCTGAAGTACAGATCGCGGTATTGACTGAACAGATCAACCGTTTGACTGAGCACTTCAAAGAACACAAACATGACTATCATTCTCAAAGAGGTTTGATGAAGATGGTTGGTCGTCGTAAAAATATGCTTGCATATTTGAAGAGAACTGATCTTGAACGCTATAAAGCATTGATCGAAAAATTAGGTCTAAGAAAGTAATCCGATTTTGGATTACTTTTTTTATTGTTTTGATACAAAATAAAATTTATTTTCTATCTTTTCCTTTGGGAGTATGATATTATTTCAAAGGCTAATATTAAGAGGTGAAAAAAATGGCGAAACAAGAGTTTCATTTAGATTTCTGTGGTCGGGGGATCACAGTTGAGACAGGCGAAATTGCTAAACAGGCCGATGGAGCTGTCATTATCCGTTATGGAGATACAGTTACTTTATCAACTGCTTGTGCCAGCAATACCGCTAAAGAGGGAATTGACTTTTTCCCACTAACAGTAAGTTTTGAAGAAAAACTATATTCCGTTGGTAAGATTCCAGGTGGTTTCTTACGTCGTGAAGGAAGACCAAGCGAACATGCAACTTTAACAGCTCGTATGATCGACCGTCCTATTCGTCCTTTGTTTGCGGAAGGATTCAGAAATGAAGTACAGGTCGTAAATACTGTGTTGAGCGTTGATCAGGATGCCAGTGCAGAAATGGCTGCTATGTTAGGCGCAAGTTTAGCACTTTGTATTTCAGACATTCCATTTAATGGACCAATTGCCGGTGTAAAGGTAGGTCGTGTAAACGGTGAGTTTATTGCCAACCCTACGGTAGCTCAGGCAGAACAAAGTGATATTGATTTAACAGTTGCTGGTACATACGATGCATTAAACATGGTTGAAGCTGGTGCAAAAGAAGTAAGCGAAGAAGATATGCTTGCAGCTTTGATGTTTGGTCATGAACAAATCAAGAAACTTTGCGAATTTGAAAAGGAAGTTATCGCAGCATGTGGTAAAGAAAAACGTGAAATTCAACTATATACAGTTGATGAAAATATTGATAAAGAAGTACGCGAAAACTATGAAGCGAAGATTCGTGAAGCTGTTTCAATCAAAGAAAAACTTGAACGTTATGGTAAGATCGATGAATTGACAGATGAAGCAGCTGCAATGATCGAAGCTAAAGAATACGAAACAGAAAAAGATAAAAACAATGCCGTAAAACAGGCTCGTGAAATTTGTCGTTCAATTGAAGCAGACGAAGTTCGTCGCTTGATCATTGAAGATAAAGTTCGTCCAGATGGACGTAAGATCGACGAGATCCGTCCTTTGAATTCTCAGGTGGATCTATTGCCTAGAGTTCACGGTTCTGCTATGTTTACTCGTGGTGAAACACAGGTATTGTCTACGACAACATTAGGTGCATTGAATGAAAACCAGATCATTGATGACTTAACAGAAGTAGACGCAAAACGTTTTATGCATCACTATAACTTCCCTCCATATTCAGTTGGAGAAACAGGAAGAATGGGAACACCAGGACGTCGCGAAATTGGACACGGAGCTTTAGGTGAAAGAGCCTTGGCACAAGTATTGCCAAGCGTAGATGAATTCCCATATACAATTCGTACAGTAGCGGATGTTATGGAAAGTAATGGATCAAGCTCTCAGGCTAGTATTTGTGCAGGAACTATGTCATTGATGGCTGCCGGTGTTCCAATCAAAGCCCCTGTAGCAGGTATCGCAATGGGTCTGATCATGAATGAAGAAACAAAAGACTATACAGTTTTAACGGATATCCAGGGTATGGAAGATCATTTTGGAGATATGGACTTTAAGGTTGCCGGAACGAAAAATGGTATCACTGCTTTACAGATGGATATCAAAGTAACTGGTATCACAAAGGCAATTTTTGAAGAAGCTTTAACACAGGCTCATAAAGCGCGTTTGGAAATTTTGGATAACATGCTTGCATGTATCAGTGAACCAAGAAAAGAATTAAGTCCATATGCACCTAAGATTGCCATGATGAACATTGATCCAGACAAGATCAAAGATGTTATCGGTCCAGGTGGAAAAATGATCAACCAGATTATTGCTGAATGTGACAATGTTAAGATCGATATTGATGATGATGGTAAAGTTGTAATCTATCATCACGATTATGAAGTCATCAACAAGGCTAAAGAAATGATCGAAGGTATCGTTAAAGAAGCACATGTTGGAGAAGTATATGCTGCTAAAGTTGTTCGTATCGAAAAATTTGGTGCATTCGTAAATCTATTTGGTTCAACAGATGGCTTGCTGCACATTTCTAAGATTTCTCATAACCGTGTTGACAAAGTGGAAGATGTTTTGAAGATCGGTGATATCATTGATGTCAAAGTCATGGAAATTGACAATAAAGGTCGTATCAATGTAAGTGCCAAAGCGTTATTGCCAAAACCTAAAAAGGCAGAAACACCTACAGAAGAATAAACGTTAATCATGAGGGTATCGTAAAGATATCCTCTTTTTTCATGGAATTTCAGAATTAAACAGTTATTTAGCAAAAAAGTATGATAGAATATCTGCAAAGGAGTGATTTTCAATGAATTTTAAAGAACACGCAAAATCATGTCAAGAAGCCTACTTGAATGATTTAAATACATTAGTTTCTATTGAATCAACACGCGATCTTTCAACGGCAACTAAAAATGCTCCATTTGGGCAGAATTGCCGTAAAGTTCTTGATGCGATGTTGGATATGGCAAAAAAAGATGGATTTGTGACAAAAGATATCGATGGCTATGCAGGTGTTATCGAATATGGTGAAGGAGAAGATACACTTGGAATTTTAGGTCACTTAGATATCGTTCCTTTAGGAGATGATTGGACAAAAGATCCATTGAAAGTAACGGTAAATGACGGCTATGTTTTCGGTCGTGGTGTCATGGATGATAAAGGGCCAACTCTAGCTGCATACTATGCCTTAAAGTTGGTTAAAGAATTAAATATTCCTTTAAAGAAAAGAGTCATGTTAATTACTGGATGTGATGAAGAGTCTGGCATGGAATGTATGGATTATTATGTAAAACATGCAGAAATTCCAAAGATGGGATTTGTACCAGATTCAGATTTCCCTGTTGTTTATGGGGAAAAAGGCGGTCTTCATGTTGTATTGAAGAGTGAAGATCATACAGCAATCGTAAAGATGAATGCTGGAACTCGCCCTAATATCGTTATTGGAAAAGCCGATTGCTATGTTAAGACGATCAGCGATGCACAAAGAGAATTATTTGATTTTTACTGCAAGTCGAATCAGATTCAAGGAAATATCACTGAAGAAGATGGTTTGATCAAATTGCATATTGACGGCGTCTTTGCGCATGCAGCTATGACATGGAATGGAGTCAATGCAGCCTTGCATCTATTGAACTTTGTTGGTTCAGCGTATGATGATCAGCTTGCGAAAGATTTATATTTTATGCTTCACGACTGGCAGGGAAAACCATTAGGAATCGATATTGATGGAATGTATATGTCTTTCTTGACAATGAGTACAGGTATCGTAACGATTGAAGATGGTAAGACTGAGTTGTTGATCGATATTCGTTATCCAAACGATACAAATGCAGAAAAGATCATGGCTGGTTTTAATGAAACTTGTGCAAAATTAAAATCAAACATTACGGCTATCATGGAAAGCGATTCAAAACCATTGTTTGTGGATCCTGAATCAAAATTGGTTAAAGGATTGATGGATGTATATCGCAAATATACTGGAGATACGTTCTCTTGCGCTGTGACTATGGGCGGAGGAACGTATGCTCGTAAATTTGAAAACTTTGTATCTTTTGGTCCTGAATTGCCAAATGCAGTTGTAGAAACGGATCAATTTGTTGGAGGATGTCACCAGCGTGATGAAGGTATGAAACTTGATGATTTGATTCAAGCGATTGCCATTTACGCCGATGCGATCGTGACATTGTGTAAATAGTATGCGAATGCGAAAAGTGAAATGGGCAGTGGATTATCTAAATGATGCTAACTGCCTGATTGAGGATCCTAGTGCATTAAAAGGAACATGGAAAGAGCGTTTTGATCAGAAAAAAATCCATGTTGAGATTGGCTGCGGGAAAGGAAATTATTCTTTGAACATGGCTAAGCTGTATCCTCAGGAAGCTTTTATCGCGGTCGAAAAAAATGAGAGTGCAGCTGGGATTGCGGCTAAAAAATTCGATGATGCCAACCAGCAGGAAAATTTGGTGCTGATCCAAAAAGATGCTGCCAATATTTCTGAATGGTTTGCTGCAGGAGAAGTGGATGTCATTCACCTGAATTTCTCAGATCCATGGCCTAAAAAGCGCTATGCGAAAAGAAGACTTTCCAGCTCTCAGTTTTTAGATCAGTATGCTCAGATTTTAAGTGATGAAGGACAGATCCAAATGAAGACAGATAATTCTTCGCTTTTTGAATATTCTTTGATCGAATTTCAAAATGCAGGATATCGCATGATCGAAATCAGTGTGGATTATCGAAGAGAAACACATGATGAAGATGTCATGACGGAATATGAAGAAAAATTTGTTTCGTTGGGACAGCCTATTTATCGTTGTGTTTGGACAAGAAACAATAAGGAGTGATTTTATGCAGACAGTAAACTCAAGAGAAGATTTTGAAAAAGCGTTGAAGAATGATGGAATTCAAGTATTCTTGTTTACGACAAAATGGTGTGGAGATTGCATGTTTATCAAACCATTCATGCCAGAAGTAGAAAAAGCTTTTGATCAGCTAACTTTCTATGAAGTCGATCGAGATGCTTGTATGGATATAGCGCAGGAATTAGAAATCATGGGAATTCCTAGCTTTGTAAGTTATCTAAATGGAAAAGAGATTTCTCGCTTTGTATCCAGTTTAAGAAAAACACGTCCAGAGATCGAAGCTTATCTTAACGATACGATCGCAAAGGGGGAATAATTCATGTTAAAAGATTTAATGAAAGCTATTTTAAATGAAGATGTCGAAGTGGAAGAGGATGAAATCGAAGAAGAACAAGAAAAAAGGATTGAACCTCAGACGGTTTCTCAACCAGAACCACAGTCTCAACCTATGCCAAAAGAAACATATGTTGAACCAATTTCAGCGTATCCTGAACCAGAAATTGAAACGTTCACAAGACCAAAAGTACAACCTAAAAAAGAACCAAAAACAAGTATCTTTACTGGTCTTGATGTAGAAGAAGTATCTCGTGTAGAGCCTCGTTCTACTAATAAACCATACAAATATGATCGTCGTAAGATGATGAAACTTCGTACCAGCGAAGATTTGGATTATAAACCAATTATTTCCCCAATCTTTGGAGATATTCAGGAAGAAAATAAACAGTTTGAAAAGGTTCATGATGCGATCAAACTTCAAAAGCCACAGGATGATACAAGCTTTGTGGAAATCATCTCTCCAATGTATGGGAAAGATATTCCTGAACCACAGCCAGTGGAATCCATTCCAACTGTAAAACCTGTGTTTAAAAAAAACGAAGAAAAAAATGAACCGGAATCAACATTAAGTCTATCAGATATGTTAGAAAAGCCAAAAAAGCAGAAGACTAAACAAGAAGATCTGTTTGATCTAAAAGATTAGAAGGTGAATAGGATGGCATATCATTTTATTGGGATCAAAGGAACCGGAATGGCCGCTTTAGCATGCATCCTGCATGATGAAAAAAAAGAAGTGGCCGGTAGTGATATTGAAAAATATATCTTTACAGAAGATGGATTGCGTTCTCGTGGAATTCCTATTTATCCTTTTGATCCAGCTAATATTCATGATCATGATACCGTTATTATCGGTTTATCTTTTGATCGCAGTAATCCTGAAGTCGCTGCAGCTATGGATAATCCAACGGTTAAGACATATTATTACAATGAATATCTGGGAATTCTTTTAAAACGATATAATTCGATTTGTGTAGCTGGTACGCATGGTAAAAGCACCACTACAGGGATCTTAGGTCAAGTGCTTTCTCATTTTGGAAAGACAGGATTCTTAATTGGTGATGGACATGGTTATATGCCAAAGAATGCCGATAACTTTGTGTTGGAATCTTGTGAATTTCAGCGTCATTTCTTAGCATATTCGCCAGATTATGCGATCATTACAAATATTGAATTGGATCATGTTGATTATTATAAAGACATGGATGATTATTTGGATGCTTTCCAGTCATTTATACATCAGATCAAGAAGAAAGCGGTTATCTTTGGAGATGACCCATATTTAAAGGATCTGGATTATAAGGTTCCTTGTGTAACCTATGGTCTAAATGAAGGAAATGATTATCGTGCAATCAATGTGGAAATGGGCAGCTATGGTATGCACTTTGATTGTGTATATGATAATGATAAGAGCATTCATGTAGAACTGCCGGAAGTTGGAATTCCTTTCTTGCAGGATGCCTTAGGGTGTTTTGCCTTATGTCATGAAATCGGCATGGAAGCTTCTGATATAGTAGAAGGATTAAAAGAATATCAGGGAATTGCACGTCGATTCGTGGTTGAAGAAGTCAAAGATAGCGTATGTATCGATGATTATGCTCATCATCCAACGGCTATTCGTTATATGATCGATGCCGCAAGAAAAAAATATCCAGGAAAGAAAGTGGTGGCTTTATATAAACCGGACCGCTATTCCCGCCTGCAGTATTTTCTAGATGAATTTGCCGAAAGTTTAAATACGGCAGATCAAGTATGCTTGTGTGATTTTCCAAAGAATGCGAAACGAGAAGATGATACGATTACGGTAACGATTCAAGATTTGTTGGATCGCTGTCCTAATTCAATCTTATTGGATATTGATCAAAAGAGTGCTGAAGCCTTAAAAGAGATGGCACCCGCTGTTTATGTATTCATGTCCAGCAAAGATATTTATCTATTAAAAGATATGTTAAAAGAGATTTTATAAGGGTATTTTTATCAGTACCCTTTTTGTCTGAAAGGAGAAACTATTATGGATGATCGTTTTTTACCTGTCACAAGAGAAGAAATGCTTGAACGTGGCTGGGATACTTGTGATTTTGTATATGTTTGTGGGGATGCTTATGTAGATCATCCATCATTTGGCGCTGCCATTATTTGCCGTGTTTTAGAATCTCATGGCTATAAGGTATGTTTTTTATCTCAGCCAAACTGGCGAGATAAGACAGATTTCATGCGTTTTGGAAAACCTCGTTTAGGCTTTTTGATTTCCAGTGGAAATATTGATTCTATGGTGAATCATTATACCGTAGCCAAAAAACGAAGGAAGACAGATAACTATACCCCTGGTGGTGTCATGGGAAAAAGACCGGATCGTGCCGTGATCGTTTATTCACAAATGGTTCGCCAGGCGTATCCGGATACAAACATTATCTTAGGTGGTATTGAGGCCAGCCTTCGCCGTTTGTCTCATTATGACTATTGGGATAATAAAGTTAGAAAATCCATCATTATAGATGCTAATGCCGATCTCGTTTTATATGGAATGGGTGAAAATTCCATTGTTGAAGTTGCCGATGCCTTAGACAGTGGAATTGATATCCATGATTTAACATATTTGGATGGAACGGTATTCAAAACCAAAAATTTAGCTTTGGCAACAGATCCGATTATTATGCCAAGCTTTGAAGAAGTGGCTTCATCCAAGAAAAAATATGCGGAAAGTTTTTTGATCCAGTATCGAAATACGGATCATTTTACAGCCAAGACTTTGGTTGAACCATATAAAGGTTGGTATGTGGTGCAAAATAGGCCAAATCGACCTTTAACACAAGCAGAATTTGATCGAACCTATGCCTTGCCATATACACGTCAATATCATCCATCTTATAAAGAGATTGGGCATGTTCCTGCCATTGATGAAGTGAAGTTTTCATTGATTTCCAATCGTGGTTGTTATGGAGCCTGCAACTTTTGTGCTTTAACATTCCATCAGGGAAGAATCATTCAAACGCGTTCTCATAAATCTATTATCAATGAAGCTAAAAAGATGATCTGGGATCCAGATTTTAAAGGGTATATTCATGATGTCGGAGGTCCTACGGCAAACTTTAGAGCACCGGCTTGTAAGAAACAGATGGAACATGGTGTGTGTCAAACTAGACAATGTCTCTGGCCAACACCTTGTAACAATCTAGAAGTGGATCATAAAGATTATTTAGAATTATTGAAGAAATTGCGAGAACTTCCAAATGTTAAAAAAGTCTTTGTACGCAGTGGAATTCGTTATGATTATTTGATGTATGATAAAGATGATACATTCTTTAGAGAGTTGGTACAACATCATATCAGTGGACAATTAAAAGTTGCTCCAGAACACATCAGCAATCAGGTCCTCGATAAGATGGGAAAGCCTCATAAAGAATTGTATGAAAAATTTGTGAAGAAGTATTATCGCTTAAATGAAGAATATCACAAAGATCAATATCTAGTTCCTTATTTGATGTCCTCCCATCCGGGAAGTGATCTAAATGCAGCTATTGAATTGGCAGAGTATTTACGTGATATTCATCACCAGCCTCAACAGGTGCAGGATTTTTATCCAACTCCAGGCACTCTATCAACAGCCATGTATTATACAGGAATCGATCCTCGTGATAATACACCAGTTTATGTACCAAAGAGTGCACATGAAAAAGCGATGCAGCGAGCACTGATGCAATATAAAAATCCACGCAATTATGATCTGGTTCATGAAGCCTTAGTCATGGCACATCGTGAGGATCTAATTGGAAATGGACCAAAATGTCTGATTCGTGAAAAGAAACAGAATAACCAGTATAAGCGCTATTCGAATCATAAGCGAGTTAAATTAAGAAAATAGCAATATATTAAAGCGATTACATAATTTTGAAAAAACTTTCAATAAAGGTAGTTTAAGTTTTGCATTCATGTTATAATCTCTAAAGAAGGTGATTTTGTGAGTATAGATGCAGTAATGAGTGCATTAGCACGTTTGGCAACCTATTTATTACCTATTTTAGGTGTTGTCGTATTAGTTTATTTGATTTTTGTTTTAAAAGGTATTTTAGTGACCCTAAAAGATCTTTCAAAGACATTAAATGCTGCTGAAAGAGAAATCAATAAGCTGGATGGCCCTCTGGCTACTGTTGAAGAATTATCTAAAACAGCGGATGAGATCCACCATGCGACAAAAAAAGCAGTTACATCTGCCATTAACGTTGTAACTGAAAATGCAGACAATTTAAAAACATGGCTAAATTCCAAGAAAAATACTGCCTCAGATACTCCAAGTGAAGAACAAATCCAAAAAGATGAGGAGGTTTCATAACATGGAAGAAAACAATGTAGTTGAACAACTTGAAAACGAATCATTAAATGAATTAGAAACTCTTCGAGAAGAGAATAATGAAGAGAATCAAAAAGTTGTTGATGATGCAAAAAAGAAAATTGAAGATATTTTCGCAGATTTAAAAACTTGGATCAAAGAAAACAGCGATCCAGAAAAAGTAAAAGAAGCCGTAAACAAGGCAAAAGATGATGCCGTAGATATTTTAAAAACGACAAAAGACAAAGCTGTTGAATTAAGCCAGTCTGAACAGTTCAAGACAACACTTACTGCCGGTAAAGATTTTTTAGTTGGAGCTGGTGGTATGCTTGCGGATGGTTTAAAAGCTGGAGCTGATATTTTGATGCGCAATGAGCAAATCAAAAAAGTCGTGGATCAGGCGGATGAAAAATTAGATGTTTTACGCGAAAGTGAAAGTTTAAGAAATGCCGTCGATACGGCTGAAGAAGTTACGGGAAAGGTAACAGAAGCTGTTTTTGGAGGAATCAAAAAGTTTTTTGATAAAGAAGCGAATCGAAGTGAGCCTCCTGCAGTAAAAAATGACACTGAGGAGGAAGCATAGTTAGAATGAAAAGAATTACGATTTATGATGTTGCCAAAGAAGCAGATGTTTCTTTAGCTACAGTAAGCCGCGTTATCAATGACAGCAATGTCGTACGCGAAGATACACGTATTCGTGTTCAGGAAGCCATTGAAAAACTAGGATATAAACCGAATGCGATTGCACAAGGTTTGGCATTATCGAAAACGACAACGGTATCGATCGTTATGAGTGAAAAGATGTTTGCCTATAATGGCAAGATCTTAAATGGATTGATGGATGTTGCCAAGATCTACAATTACAACATCATGTTCCATACAACATCAAAGGGCATTTCTAAAATGCAGGATGTTATTGAATCCATCATTAAATCAAGAGTGGATGGAGTTATCTTATTTAATGACAACTTCTCTTTAGAAGAGATGGAAGTCTTAAATGAGTACCAAATTCCTATGGTTGTTGTTGGCAGTAAGATTACTGAAACAAAGATTGGGAATGTAGGAAATGTATATATCAACTTTGAAAAAATGGCTTATGATCTAGTCAATAAGTATTTTGAAAGAGGTATCGATGATATTTCCCTTGTAGAAGATAAATTAAATTTATCAATGATGGAACAGTTAAAAGCGGGTATTGATAGAGCGTATGCAGAAAAAGGAAAAGTATTTAATAAATACATTTCTTATGATGATAATAACTATAAGAGTTCATTTAATTTCTTGTCTGATTATTATAAGAACAATCGCCCTAGCAAGCTTGTTATCACATTCCGTGATTCTCAGGCCATCGCGGTATTAAATGCTTGTCAGGAAGCAGGTTATTCATTGCCGGAAGATTGCGAATTGGTTTGTGTCTTAAATAACAAGTATTTGACAATGACACGTCCAAACGTTACATCTTACAACATTCCTGAATATGATCTAGGAGCTGTGGCAATGCGTCTATTGACTAAGATGCTTGTAGATGATGATTCCGTAAAAGACAATAAAGATATTGAAATGTCTTATGTTTTAATGTCAAAAGGTACGACAAAATAAAGTGTGGGGTTTCCACACTTTTTACTTTAGATATGTTTGATAGAAATCTGTGATCGTATCAAAAGGAATGATATCCGTTTGATCATAAAGATCGGTATGAACAGCTCCAGGAATAATGAATAATTCTTTATTTTCTGTATATTTATTGTCTTTGATCATATTGGCGTATGCATCTTTAGTAAAATATACCGAATGAGCTTTCTCACCATGAATCATCAATACGGCACTGCGGATTTCATTAGAGTATTGAAGGATTGGCATATTCATGAAGGATTGACATCCTGTAACATTCCATCCCTTTCCATTTCCTTGTGAGCGAGGATGATATCCGCGTTTCGTTCGATAATAATCAATATAGTCAATCAAATATTGTGGAGCTTGTTCAGGTGCTTCATCAGGCAATGCACCGGCATGTGCATAATCATTGTTTTTGAAATCCAATGTTCTTTGTAAGGACATTGCCTTTCTTTTTTCATAACGACTTTCTTCATTGTCTTCTTCATCAAAATAACCATTGGCATTTACTCTGGTCATATCATACATTGTTGAAGTAATGGTTGCCTTGATTCGTGTATCCAGTGCAGCTGCATTTAATGCCATGCCTCCAAATCCGCAGATACCTAGAATACCGATTTTTTCAGGATCGACATTTTCCTGGACGGATAAGAAATCGACTGCAGCTAAAAAATCTTCTGTGTTGATATCTGGTGAAGCCACATTACGAGGGAAGCCTGAACTTTCTCCTGTATAAGATGGATCAAAGGCAATTGTTAAAAATCCTCTTTCTGCCAAAGTTTGGGCATATAATCCAGAAGCTTGTTCTTTTACGGCCCCAAATGGACCGCTGATCGCAATCGCAGCAAGTTTTCCTTCGTATGTCTTTGGGGTATACATATCTGCTGCTAAAGTAAGACCATAACGTGTATGAAAAGTTATTTTACGATGATCAACATTTTGACTTTTTGGGAATGTTTTATCCCATTCACTTGTTAGATTTAGTTTTTCTTCCATTTTTAATTCCTCCTTGATATACTAAATGTACAACCTAAAGCTAACTTTAGGTCAAGAGTTTTTTTTTGAAAAATTGGAGGAATGATCATGTATACTATTGGACAAGTATCAAAAATGTTTGATTTATCAATTTCTACATTACGTTATTATGATAAAGAAGGTTTATTTCAAGAACTAAATAAAGAACCATCTGGAATTCGTCGCTTTGATGAACAAAGCCTTGAGGCTTTGCGAGTGATTGAATGTTTAAAAAAATCAGGAATGCAGATCAAAGAGATTCGTGAATTTATGGACTGGTGTGCTCAAGGGGACAGTACACTAGAGAGAAGAAAAGAGATGTTTTATGCCCAAAGAGAAAATATCTTAAAGAAGATGAATGAATTACAAAAAACATTGGATATGGTCGAGTTCAAATGCTGGTACTATGAAACTGCCTGCAAAGATCAAACAGAGGCTAAATTAAAAAAAGGTTTTGAAGATAGAATGCCAGAAGAAATTCGTAAGTGTTATCAGAATGCTCATGAATAAATGAAACAATCTTTAGTTGCAAATGAAAGATGTGTATGATACCTTTTTAAAAGGTGAGAGAATGAATAAACGGCAAACGACAATACTGGATTTA
Organism: Faecalitalea cylindroides; assembly: GCF_028321995.1. NCBI lineage: Bacteria > Bacillati > Bacillota > Erysipelotrichia > Erysipelotrichales > Erysipelotrichaceae > Faecalitalea > Faecalitalea cylindroides. The sequence goes on along the minus strand of NZ_JAQLXG010000012.1, from coordinate 20,555 downwards.
TTATCAAAATCAAAAAAGATCGAAGTTTCTTCTTTGGCTTTAATGCTGGATGTTTCCCAGGTTACGATTCGTAAAGATCTGGATGCTTTGGAAAAAAGCGGGATCATCATTCGAGAACATGGGTATGCCGTATTAAATGATAGTGATGATATCAATACTCGTTTGGCTTATCATTATGAAATCAAACAAAAAATTGCCAGAAAAGCGGCAGAAACGATTCATGATGGTGAAACGCTGATGATTGAATCAGGCTCTTGTTGTTCTCTTTTGGCTTTAGAAATTGCCAAGACCAAACAGGAAGTAACTCTAATCACCAATTCTGCATTTATCGCAGAATATGTTAGACGATATAAGAATATTCATGTGATCCTTCTTGGGGGAGAATATCAAAAAGAATCTCAGGTCATGGTGGGACCTATCACACGAAATTGTGCCCAGAATTTTTATGTGGATAAACTATTTATTGGAGCGGATGGATTCTCTGTCGATACAGGCTTTACCGGAAACGATTATATGCGTGCAGAAACCGTTCGTGATCTAGCTAAACAAGCCAAAAAAGTAATCGTTGTTACAGATTCTTCTAAATTTCATCAAGTTGGTGTCGTTAGTTTGATGGATACAAAAAAAGTCAGTATGGTATATACTGACAAAGAGATCAATCGTGATTCAGAAAATTATTTAAAAGAAAATCAAGTAGAAGTCATCAAAGTTTAAAAGAAACAATCAATGTCTTCTTGTGTGAAGATATTTTGATATTCTTGAAGGTCTTCTGGATAGAGTGCCTTAGTATCTTTATAGGCATATTCTCTATTTAATAAGCTATATTTATTTTGTCCAAACTGATGAAATGGAAGCAGTTGGACTTTTTTTATGCCCATTTTTTGAAAAAGGGATACAAAGCCTTTCGCATCTTTGATTTCTGCATTAAATCCAGGAATTACAGGAATACGTACAAGAACTTCAATATTATTGTTTAATGCCCAACTTAGATTCTTAAGGATCTTATCATTTGAAACACCTGTCATTTTTTGGTGGATATTTGAATCATAGTGTTTTACATCAAATAAGAGCAGATCAAATAAAGCAGCGCTCTCTTGAAAGATTTGTGATTCAATATAGCCAGTGGTTTCTACAGCAATATGAATTTTATGTTTCTTTAATTCGCTGCATAATTCATGGACGGCTTGTGGCTGACACAAGGCTTCGCCTCCTGAAAGAGTCACTCCACCATTGGACTCTTCATAAAATTCTACATCTTGAAGACAAAAATCTACGATTTCTTCAATGGTTTTATATTCTCCTTCATAACTTAAGGCTTGGTTGATACAGTTGTGTACGCATGTTAAACAATGAGAACAAGCCTTAGTATCAATGTAAAATTGATCTTGTAGAAATTGAATGGCTTTATTTGGACATGTATGTAAACAGGTCATACAGTGAACACATTTTTTTTGATCATATAAAATTTGGATCGAAGTATCCTGTGATTCAGGATTAGAACACCATAAGCATTTTAAAGGACAGCCTTTAAAGAAGATTGTTGTACGGATGCCGGGTCCATCATGAATCGAAAATTTTTGCATATTAAAAATTAGAGCTTTTGTCATTGTGGTTCTCCTTGTGTATAAATACTAACATAGAAATCATTTACAAACAATTATAACTTTCAAATGAAACTGAATATAATTCGTAATGAAATTATGTTGACATGTGTTCAGAAAAATATATGATATAGATAAAGGACGAAATTAATATTTTTTATAAGAAAAAAAGGAGGAAACATGAAAAATTCTGCTCATTTTGGAAGTCTTACTCCACGAATGGATCATTTTCGCGAAGAGATCCTGGACAAAAAGCCTTACATCGATGCGACAAGAGCCATACTGGCAACCCAGGCATATAAAGAAAACTTAAATCAGCCTGTTGTCTTAAAACGTGCTCTTATGTTGAAAAACATCCTTGAAAAGATGCCAATCTATATTGAGGAAGATACATTGATCGTGGGAAATCAAGCATCATCCAATCGTGATGCGCCTATTTTTCCTGAGTATACGATGAAATTTGTGATCGATGAACTGGATACATTTGAAAAACGTGATGGAGATGTTTTTTATATCACGGAAAAGACAAAAGAAGATCTTCGTTCCATTGCCCCTTTCTGGCAGAATAATAATTTAAGGGCAAAAGGAGAAGCATTATTGCCAGAAGAAGTCAGTGTATTCATGGAAACTGGTTTCTTTGGGATGGAAGGAAAACTAAATGCCGGAGATGCTCATCTATCTGTGAATTATCAAAGACTATTATCCGATGGATTGCAAGGCTATGAAGAAAGAGTCAAAAAGCTAAAAGGTGAATTAGATCTATGCAATCCGGCAAATATTGATAAATATCATTTCTATCGTGCTGTTTTGATCGTTATCGATGCCGTAAAGACATTTGCCTCTCGTTTTAGCAAGCTTGCCAAAGAAATGTCTTTAAATGCGGAAAAGAAACGTAGAGAAGAGCTTTTAGAAATTTCTCGTATTTGTGCCAAAGTGCCTTATGAGCCAGCATCTAATTTTTATGAAGCCATTCAGTCGGTGTGGTTCGTTCAACTTATTCTTCAGATCGAATCCAATGGACATTCCGTTTCATATGGACGTTTTGATCAGTATATGTATCCATTCTATAAAAAAGACATCGATGAAGGATTTATCACGGATGATGAAGTGGTTGAGTTGTTAGATAATCTTTGGATCAAGACTACCACGATCAATAAAGTCCGTTCTCAGGCACATACATTCTCAAGTGCAGGAAGTCCGATGTATCAAAATGTTACAATTGGTGGACAGACAACAGATAAAAAGGATGCAGTCAATGCGTTGTCTTTTTTGGTTTTAAAATCAGTAGCCCAGACTCGTTTGCCACAGCCTAATTTAACGGTTCGTTATCATAAAAACTTAGATGCGCACTTCTTTGATGAAGCTATTGAAGTCATGAAACTTGGTACAGGTATGCCAGCTTTCAATAATGATGAAGTGATCATTCCTTCTTTTATCGAAAAGGGAGTTAAAGAAGAAGATGCCTATAATTATTCGGCAATTGGATGTGTAGAAACGGCCGTTCCAGGTAAATGGGGATATCGTTGTACAGGAATGAGTTATATGAATTTTCCAAGAATCCTATTGATTGCGATGAACAACGGTGTAGATATGACAAGTCAAAAAAGATTTGTAGAACCATGTGGTTATTTTACTAAGATGAAATCATTTGATGAATTGATGAATGCCTGGGATAAGGTAGTACGGAAATTGACGCGAATGAGTGTAATCGTAGAAAATACGATCGATCTGGCCAGTGAAAGAGAAGTTCCAGATATCCTATGTTCTACTTTGGTCGAAGATTGTATTGGCCGAGCAAAAACGATCAAAGAAGGTGGAGCCATCTATGATTTTATTTCTGGATTACAAACAGGAATTGCCAATATGGCAGACAGCTTGGCAGCCATCAAAAAACTCGTGTTTGATGAAAAGAAGATCACACAACAAGAACTTTGGGATGCCTTAATAGATAATTTTGAAAGTCCGGAAAGTCAAAGAATTCAGTCTATGTTGATCAACGAAGCACCAAAATATGGAAATGATATCGATTATGTGGATATGTTAGTAGTGAAAGCTTATGATTCATATATTGATGAAATGAAGAAATATCCAAACACAAGATATCATCGAGGTCCTATTGGAGGAATCCGCTATGCTGGAACATCCTCGATTTCAGCCAATGTTGGGCAAGGGTATGATACAATGGCAACTCCAGATGGTAGAAAGGCACATACTCCTTTGGCTGAGGGTAGTTCGCCAGCTCATAACAGCGACAAAAATGGACCGACTGCTGTGTTTAAATCGGTTTCTAAATTACCAACTCATGAAATTACAGGTGGTGTTTTATTAAACCAAAAGGTAACTCCACAGTTGCTGGAAAAAGAAGAAAATAAGATGAAACTGGAGATGTTGATCAAAACGTTTTTTAATCGTCTTGAGGGATATCATGTGCAATACAATGTTGTTTCAAAAGAAACTTTGATCGATGCACAAAAACATCCGGAAAAACATAAAGATTTGATCGTTCGTGTTGCCGGATACTCCGCTTTCTTTAATGTTTTATCGAAAGCAACACAGGATGATATTATTGGTCGTACAGAACAAAGCTTATAAAAGGATGGAATTAGTTTTCCATCCTTCTTTTCGTAAAGAGATAAACCATGAGGATCGCAAGAATGCCGGCACTTAATTTAGCGATGATGAAGATCGTTGTCGAAAATGAATTCGATACACTGGCAATAAAACCGAGTTGTCCACCAAATACATAGGCACCACTGACAGAAAAAGCAGCATTGATCAGTTTTCCTTTTGTATCCATCTTGGAAAACAAAGGCATCATGGCAATGCTTGTGCCTAAACTTAAGATCAAACCAATTAAGGCATATTGATTGATGTGCAACATAGTGGCAAGTTTTTCGATTTGCAGGGAAAAATATTTTAAGATCAGCTGGCACAATACCAAAGAGCCGGCAACGATCAAAGTCATTTGAAATACGATACTAAAGACTTCCTGGATCAGATCTTGCTGGGTAAAACCAAGATCAAAGAAAAAAGTCAGGCAGACAAGGAAAAAGAAGAGATAACCAAGAATGCGAATCATATTGGCAAAGATCGTCAAGATCTTTACGCTGAGTTTTAGATTAATAAAGAACATAAATAATAGAAGTATACATAAAACAAGCAAAGGTATCATATTGATCATGAGTGAATCAATCTGTAAAAAAAGACCGACAAGGATCAAAACGATTGGTAAAACGATCAAACCATAGGCAATTCCCTGCATAAAGGATGGGACATCATCTTTTTCTAGATTATTTAAAAAGATAGGCAGCTGGAAACTAATGGTAGCTCCAATGGTAGAAGTTAATAAAACGCCGGCAAATACGATCATGTTTGGATCTTTTGAGATCATTTCCACTATGGAATATCCACCTAGATCAGGTGCTAACAAGGATCCAATCAAGATGGAAGGATCAAAGAATAGAAAATCACCTAAGCGATTGAGGATTTCAGTATTGTTTCGTAAAAAGGCAATTGAAATACAGTAAAAACCACTGATTGATAACATAAAATCACCCATGGTGATAATTCCTTTATCAAAGGCAGATGCCAAGCCGAATTTATTATCTAAGATCTTATCAATGAGGCCTATTATGGCAAAGATCAACATGATGCATACAAATGGATTCATAAAACACCCCTTCTTAAGCTTTAATATTATACAATATATTTCTAATTTTTGTTTTTTAGGTTATACTTTAAGCATGGAAATCGTAATAGTAAATGAAGCAAAAGATAGAAGCATCTATCGCTATAAAAAAGATTATGAACGCATACTGCAAAGAACCAGTGATATATTGAATCGCCATAAAGACTGGAGCTTGTCGGTTATTTTTGTGACCCCTGAACAGATTCATGAAATCAATAAGGAGTATCGTAAGATCGATCGTCCAACCGATGTGATTAGTTTTGCCCTGCAGGATGATCTTTCGGATGTTTTGATCGAAGAATCTATGTGCGAATTGGGGGATATCTTTATTAACGTGCAGGCGATTCGTGATCAGGCAAAAGAATATGGTCATTCTTTGCGCAGAGAGGCATGTTTTTTGTTTTGCCATGGGTTGTTGCATTTGATGGGATATGATCATATGGAACCAGAAGAAGAAAAAGTTATGTTTGAGTTACAGGATGTGATTCTTGATGAAGTGGTTAGTCGGTAGATTTAAATATGCTTTTGAAGGGCTGAGGTATGCCTTTAAAGACAGAAGTATTGCCTTTCAATGTTTCTTAGGCGTTTTAGCATTCCTTGCCGGAATCATATTTCAATGTTCAATGACAGAATGGCTTTGGATCTTGTTGTCGATCGTATTGGTCGTTTCTTTTGAAATCATCAATTCATGTATTGAAGGATTGGTCGATTATATTTCTTTAAAGAAAGATCCAAGGGCAAAGAAAATCAAAGATATGGCAGCGGCTGCGGTTTTTTTAGTGAGCTGTTTTGCGCTTGTTGTGGCACTCTGTATCTTTGTGCCTAAATTGTTAAATTTGATATAAGGAAAAGGTGAAAAAATGGATTATAGATCAGGTTTTATCGCAATAGTAGGAAGACCCAATGCAGGGAAATCAACATTGATGAATGCTCTTTTAAAAGAAAAAGTTGCGATCATGTCAGATAAACCCAATACGACAAGAAATAATATTGCCGGAATCTTGACATTAGAAGATGCTCAATATGTGTTTGTCGATACACCAGGGATTCATAAACCAAGACAACAGCTGGGGCGTGTATTGAATAAGAATGCTTATACCGCAATGGAAGATTGTGATGTGATTGGCTGGATCATTGATGGAACACAGAGTTTTGGTTCAGGAGATGAATTTATCTTAAATCGTATCGAGCAGCTTAAAAAGCCGGTTATCTTAATCGTGAATAAGGTTGATATGGTCAAGAAAGAGAAACTGCTTGAAACACTTTTAGGATGGCAGGATCGTTATAATTTCGATCAAATTGTTCCAATTAGTGCTCTAAAAGAGAATAATTTAAATGAGTTACTGGATGTATTCCGTGAATATTTGCCAGAAGGTGGTATGTTGTACCCAAGTGAAATGAAAAGCGATCACGATATTAATTTTCAGATCTGTGAGATCATACGTGAAAAAATTCTTTTTAAGACGCGAGAAGAAATTCCTCATAGTGTAGCTGTCTTATTGGAAAACAAGGTTGAAGAAGAAAACAAAATATTTATGCAGGCAATGATCGTTGTCGACAGAGATTCACAAAAAGGGATTTTGATAGGTAAGCAGGGAAAGATGATTCGTTCAATTCGTTTGGCAGCACAAAAAGAACTGAAAGAAAAACTAAAGAAGAATGTAGAACTTGAGTTATATGTTCGTGTTGAAAAGAATTGGCGTAATCAGGAACAAAAAATCAAGGAATTTGGATTGGATGAGTTAAATGAAGCCAACGACTGAAGTTGAAGGAATCGTTTTATCTGTTCAGGACTATCGTGAAAGTGATGGAATTATTCGCCTTTTAACGCAGGATAAAATTCTTTCGATCCTGGCTAGAGGAATCCAGAAACAAACTTCAAAGAATCGAATGATCACGCAGGTGTTTTCACATGTGCGCTATACGATCGAGCAAAAAGAGAATGGGTTATCATTGTTGTATTATGGCAATGTCATTGACAGTCATTACAAGATCATGGAAGATTTAATGAAAAGTTCTATCTGCTTTGTTTTGGCAGAAGTCATCACGCGATTTCATGGTAATCCTACAATTTATATGTTGTTTGACAAGTGTTTAAAAGAATTTCAAAATGATGATGCCAAAGCGTATAACTATGCCTGTCTGCTTTTAGCCCAAATAATTCAAAAAGAGGGAATTGCTCCATTTGTGGATGGCTGTATCTTATGTAAAAGAAAAGATCATTTAGAAACCTTGTCTGTAACCGATGGTGGTTTTTTATGTACCACATGCAATCATGATCGTATCTTACCTAGATCGAAACAGGAGATGATCCAGATTCGTTCTTTGTTTAAGGCAAATGAAAAGGATTTTACGCAGTTGAATGAAATGTTTGCGTTTAATTTGGATGATTTTATTTTCTGGGTGGAATGGTTAGAAAAATGTATACATTTTAATGTTTCAAGTTTGAAATTTTTGAAAAGTGTGCAAACACTTACATGGTAGGATTTGCTTGTGTATGTATTAGTGAAGTGGTAAAATATGTCAGGACAAAGGAGGAATTAATAATGTCTACAACAGTAAATAAAAAAGATTTAGCAGCTAAATTGGTTGCAGAATATGATTTGAGTAAAAAAGTTGCTGAAGGATGCATCAACACAGTATTTGAAGAAATCATGAACACACTAAAAGAAGATGGTGTTGTTGATATCTATGGTTTTGGTAAATTCTCATTGAGCGAAAGAGCTGCTCGTATGGGATTAAATCCAGCAACTGGAGAAAAAATTGAAATTCCAGCTTCAAAAGCTGTTAAATTCAAAGCTTCAAAATCATTAAAAGACGCTGTTAAGTAATTCATATAATTAGGCCAATTCGTTGGCCTTTTTTATTACGTTTTTGGTATAATAGAAAAGCGAAAGCATATACAAGGGGGTGCAACGCAATATGAATTTGCCTGTATATGTGATAGGACATAAAATTCCGGATACGGATTCAATCTGTGGAGCCTTGGCTTTGGCTGAGTTAAAACAGAAAATGGGTGTGAATGCAATGGCCGCAAGAATTGGTCATCTGAATCCCGAAACAAGGTTTATTTTAGATAAATTAAATGTCGAATCACCACAATATATGACGACGGCTCGAAATACCTTGGCAGAAATCGAAATTGACGAAGCGTATACTGTGTATAAAGGAGATACTTTACGCAGGGCTTGGGATATATGTCTAGAAAATAATACAAAAACACTTTATGTTGTAGACGAGAACGATAATCTTGTTGGAATGACAACAATTGGTGAAATTTCCCGGATCCAGATGCAGGATCTTGCGATCACACAACAGTTATTAAGCCAGACACCAATTGAAAATCTAGAAGCAGTATTAAAAGGAAAAATCTTATTAAAAGGAACGCTTCCTACCAATGGTCAAGTACGCATCAGTGATAAGAAATTGATGGAGCGTGATCTTAGAGGGGCTATCATGATTTTGGATGATGCCGAAGATGATATGTTAAAGAGCATGGGAAGAGGATGTGCGATCATCTGTATTGCAGAAAACTATGTTCCAAATGACTATATCATTGATATTGCCAAATCTATGGGTGTAACTTTGATCAATACGCCATATAATACGATGAAAATGATTCAGATGATCTATCGTTCTATTCCAGTAGAACTGATCATGACACCAGCACATGATATCATTCGCTTTAATAAGACGGAGTTTATTCAAGATGTGGAGCGAGAGATGTTAAAGACACGTCACTCTTCCTATCCTGTCATGTTTCAAGATAAACTGGTGGGATCGGTAGCACGTTATCACTTGTTAAAATCTGAGAAGAAGCAATTTATCTTGATCGATCACAATGAAAGAAAACAGAGTATCAGTGATATTGATTATGCAGATATCATAGAAATCGTCGATCATCATCGAATTGGGGATATTGAGACTGACAAACCGATTGTATTCAGAAACATGATCGTAGGTTCTAGCTGTACTATAGTTGGACTAATGTATTCTGAATATGGAATCGAGATGTCTGAGACAGTAGCAAAATTAATTTGTTATGGAATTATCAGTGATACATTGAATTTCCATTCGCCAACCTGCACCGAAACAGATCGTATCTTAGCTTCAAGATTAGAAAAGCAATTTGGTTTTAATCACCAGAATATGGCAACAGAATTGTTTGAGAATACCGCTACGATCAAAGGCAAGACATTTAGAGATATTCTTTATAATGACTGCAAGGAATATACTTTAAGTGGGAAGCGAGTTGCGATATCACAGGTGTTTATCTATAATCTTGATGTTGTAGATGATATTGAAGCAGACTTTTTAAAGTATATGGAAGATGAAAATAAGGCAAGAAGATTTGATCTTCGCTTGATGGTCTTTACCAATATTGAAGGAAAAGGATCTAGATTCATCTATACAGGAAAATTATCGAATTTTTTTATGGGAACGATCAAAGATTTTGAGAAACAAGGTGTTGTTTCAAGAAAGAAACAAATCGTACCTCGACTTTCAACGGAGTTAGCATGATATGGAAATTAAAGAGAGATTTTTAAAATATGTTTCAATCAATACACAGGCCGATGAAGATTCTTCAAGCGTGCCAAGTTCAGCATGTCAGCTTGATCTAGCACGTATATTGGCTCAAGAGTGTAAAGAAATTGGATTTGATGAGGTACAATTGGATGAAAGTGGCATAGTATATGCCACTTTATTCAGTACAGATGATACAAAAGATGCGATTGGTTTTTTAGCTCATATGGACACAGCCTGTGAATTAAGTGGCAAAGATGTAAAACCAAGGATCATTGAAAACTACCAGGGGGAAGTAATTCAACTTAATGATCATTACAGCATGTCTAAAGAGATGTATCCAGCTTTGGCTACATGTATATCTGAAGATTTGATCGTTACTGATGGTACAACTTTACTAGGTGGTGATGATAAAGCTGGAATTGCGATCATCATGAGCGCTTTAGAAAAAGTAATCAAAGAAAAGATCCCTCATGGAAAGATCATGGTGGCCTTTACCTGCGATGAAGAAGTAGGTCGTGGAACAGATACTTTTGATTTAGATCGATTTGATGTGGATTATGCCTACACGATCGATGGAGGTGAAGTTGAATGTGTTGATTATGAAAACTTCAATGCGGCTAAAGCTCATATTGAAATTGTTGGCAGTTCTATTCATCCAGGCGATGCCAAAGATAAGATGATCAATGCTGGATTGTTAGCCGTAGAATTTGCCAGTCGTTTTCCAAAGGAGCAGATTCCATCAAAAACAGAAGGTAGAGAAGGTTTTTACCATTTGACCAATCTACAGGGAGATGTTGAACTTGCAACGCTTGACTATATCTTAAGAGAACATGATGAAGATAAATTCAAGGCACAAAAGAATTTTGTGACAGATTTAGTGGATGAGTTTAATCAAAAATATGATGGAAGATTTCAATTAGAGATCAAAGATCAATACAAGAATATGTATTCGTATATCAAACATGATATGCGTTGTGTAGATAAAGCGAAACAAGCGATAGAAATGGCGGGCATTAAACCGGTATCAAATCCAGTACGAGGTGGTACAGATGGAGCCATGTTGTCTGAAAAGGGCTTGTTGACGCCAAATCTAGGAACGGGTTCGTTCAATCATCATGGTCGTTATGAATTTGCCAGCATTCAAAAAATGGAGAAAATGGTCGATATTGTTATAAATATTATTAAATATTAGGAGGAATTATATGGATTATGCAAAGGAAGCTTTAAGACTTCATGCCAAATGGAATGGAAAGTTAGAAACGATTCCAAAGATGCCAATCAAGACAAGAGATGATTTATCAATTGCGTATACTCCTGGAGTGGCAGCACCTTGTCTTGAAATCAAAGATGATCCTAAAAAGAGCTTTACTTATACCGCAAGAAGCCATTTAGTTGCGGTCATTACAGATGGTTCAGCAGTTTTAGGGTTAGGAAATATTGGAGCAGAAGCTTCAATGCCAGTTATGGAAGGAAAATGTGTATTGTTTAAAGCATTGGGGAATGTAGATGCGATTCCATTGGCATTAAATACACAAGATACAGATGAATTGGTTGAAACAATTGCCAGACTTGAGCCAAGTTTTGGTGGGATCAACTTGGAAGATATCGCAGCACCACGCTGTTTTGAAATTGAAAGAAGATTACAGGAAAGAATGAACATACCTGTATTTCATGATGATCAGCATGGAACGGCCATTGTCGTTAGTTCCGCTCTTGTGAATGCCTTAAGATTTGTCAAAAAAGACGATCCAACGATCGTAATCAATGGAGCTGGCAGTGCAGGGTGTGCTATCGCCAATTTGATCCTTGAAATGAAGATTGGTAAAGTGATCTTATGTGATAAAGATGGAATTCTATCTGAAGAAATGAATTTAAGTGATGAACAAAGAAGATTGATGTCCATCAGTAATCCTGAACATAAAAAAGGTAAATTGGCCGATGCACTTGCAGGAGCCGATGTATTTATTGGGGTCAGTGCAGGGCATATTGTAACCAAAGAGATGATTGCCAGTATGAATAAAGACGCTATTGTGTTCGCAATGGCAAATCCAATTCCAGAAATTGAACCGGAAGATGCTAAAGCTGCGGGAGCTAGAATTGTTGGAACGGGAAGAAGCGATCACGCTAATCAGATCAATAACGTATTAGCTTTCCCAGGGATTTTTAAAGGTGCTTTGCGTGCACAGGCAACTTGCATCAATGATGAAATGAAGAAGGCGGCCGTATATGCGATTGCCTCTATGATCAAAGAAGAAGATCTTTCTGAAGAAAATGTTATCGTATCTGCACTTGATCCTCGTGTGGCAGATGTAGTAGCTGATGCGGTCGAAGAAGCAGCAAAAAAATCAGGTGTTATCCGTCAATGGGAGAAAACTAAATGAGCAGGCGAGTAGGATTGGTTGCCGAAGGGGGAGGTACCAAAGCTGCTTATTCTGCTGGTGCATTAAAATGTTTCTTAGAAAATGGAATCTATTTACCATATTGTGTTGGTATCTCGGCTGGATCGGAGATATTGTTATCGTATGTCACAAGACAAATTGACCGTATGGAAATTACTGGTATCGATGCACCTTGTCAAAAAGAAGTAATTGGAATTCGTCCTTTATTAAAAGAGGGAGGCCTTTTTGGAATTGAAGCGACAAATGACTTTATTGAATCCAGAGCGCCTTTAGATTTTGAAGCATTACGAAACAGTGAAACACAGATGGATGTAGGTTTATACAATATCAAAGAACATACTGTAGAGTATTTTGATAAATCGTATGTAGACAAAGATATGACGTTGATCAAAGCTAGCTGTGCATTGTTATTATTGTCAAGACCTTATATGTTCAACAATAAAAAATACATGGATGCCGGATTGGTCGATATGATCAGTATTGAGCAGAGTATTCGTCGTGGGAACAAGAAACACATTGTCTTATCCACAAAGGAAAAAGGATATGTTCGCAAACCGGCACCAAAGTATCAACAATTATTAGCTAAGCTCGTATATCATGATGACAAAATCGTCGATGATCTAAGAAGACGTCATGAAAGATATAATGAGCAATGGGATAAGATTGCCCAGTTAGAAAAAGAAGGTAAAGCCTTGGTTCTTCGTCCCAGCAAGGATATTGGGGTTTCCCGTTACACAACGGATCCGAAAAAACTTCGACCATGGTTTCAATTAGGCTATGATGAAACTTTGGCAAGACTGGATGAGATAAAAGAATTTATCGATGAGGATTAGACAATTTATCCATTAAACTTTATATTGGAAGACTTGTATGAAAGAAAAGAAAATAAAACTTTATAACATGGCTTTTCCAATCTGGTTATTATGGTTGATACCCATTACTTGGTTTATTATTCTTCCTGTAAATTTTTTCATAGACTTATTGGTTGTAGTCTTAACGATGAAATATTTGAAAATAAAAAATATTAAAACCTTGGTCAAACCAGCAATTTTAAGAATATGGATATTTGGTTTTATTGCGGATATGATTGGAACCGTATTGATGATCATACCTTGTCTCATTCAATTTGATTATAATTCTCAGATAGGTATGTGGTGGTATCATAATCTATCTAATGCGATCATGTGTAACCCTTTTGAAAGTGTCTATGCTTTTATATGGGTGATGGTGAGTTTAATAATCAGCGCATATTGCATTAATTACTTTAATTCTAAGTTTTGTCTTAAAAAAGTTGACTTATCTTTGATCCAGAAAAAGAAAATAGCTTTGTCTTTAGCTGTATTTACATCTCCATATGCATTTTATCTTCCAACGGCTATGTTTTTTTAATGGATTTTAAGGTTTTATTCGGTAAGAAAAAAGATTCGGTTGAAACTTTTTCATAGATTTTGTATAATTTTAATCGTTAAAACGATGATCAGGCATAGTAATTAGGTGCCCTTTGACAGAGAACTGGACTCATCGGCTGAAAGGTCCAGGCAAAGAAGGTCTAATGAATTCACCTGGGAGCAAAGGTTAATCCCTTTCCGTATCACACGGTTATCATGATAATTAAGTGCGTTTCGACGAAACAGGATGGTACCGCGAACTTTGTTCGTTCCTGTATTCGTCGTTTTTTTTGTAAAGGAGACTAGAGAATATGGAACCAATCGAAACGTTACAACAAGAAGCCCAAGCTAAGATTCAGTCCGCTGCAAGTCTTTCGGAGCTAAATGAATTGCGTGTCTTGTATCTTGGAAAAAAAGGTCCTGTTCAGGAATTAATGAAGGGCATGAAAGATCTTCCTAAGGAAGAAAAACCGATTTTTGGCCAGAAAGTCAATCAGTTAAAACAGTTATTGTCTTCAATGATCGAAGATAAAAAAGTTGAGTTGGAAAAGAAGGAAATGGAAGCTAAAATTGAAAATGAAAAAATCGATATTACGCTTCCAGGCCGCAGTCCAGTATTAGGCAATGCGCATCCTTTAAATCTTGTAAAACAGGAATTAGAAGATTTATTTATTGGTTTAGGGTATCAAGTTATTGAAGGCAATGATATCGTAGACGATCTATATTGTTTTGAAAGAGCGAATATCCCTAAAGATCATCCAGCAAGAGATATGCAGGATAGTCTGTATATTGACCAAAATACTTTATTAGGAACACATACGACAGCAATCCAAATGATGGTACTTGAAAAATCTGCACCGAATTTGCCAATCAAAGTTGTTTGTCCAGGTAAAGTATATCGTCGCGATGATGATGATGCGACACACTCTCATCAGTTCATGCAGATGGAAGGATTGGTTATTGGAGAAAAAGTTACTCTATCAGACCTTAAAGGAACGTTGGAGTTTATGGCGAAAAAATTATTTGGTCAGGATCGTCAGATTCGTTTTAGACCAAGTTATTTCCCATTTACAGAACCTAGTGTTGAAGTAGATGTAACATGTCATATTTGTAATGGAAAAGGATGCCCAACATGTAAAGGGACTGGCTGGATCGAAATCTTAGGTGCTGGTGAAGTGCATCCAAATGTCTTGAAAATGGCTGGTTATGATCCAGAAAAATGTTCTGGATTTGCCTTTGGTGTAGGAATTGAACGTGTTGCGATGTTGAAATATGGAATTGATGATATTCGTCATTTCTATACAAACGACAAGCGTTTCTTGGAGACGTTCAAACGTTTTGATTAGGAGGATTTAACATGCGAATTTCAAGAAAATGGTTATCACAATATATGGATGTATCCGATCTTAGCATTGAAGAAATGGCAGATCGAATTACATCAGCAGGTTTAGAAGTTGAAGGTATTGAACGTTTGGCACAAGGGACAAATCTTGTGATTGGTCAAGTAGAGGAATGTTATCCTCATCCAGACAGCGATCATTTAAACTGTACAAAAGTCAATGTAGGCGATGAAGTTCTGGATATCGTATGTGGGGCTCCAAATGTAGCTGCTGGTCAAAAAGTCATCGTTGCTCTTCCAGGGGCAAAGCTTCCTGGTGGCGAAATCAAAAAAGGTAAGATTCGTGGACAGGTAAGTAATGGTATGATTTGTTCTTTGGTGGAATTGGGTGTAGATCCACATTCTTTAAGCGAAGAGCAAAAATCAGGAATTGAGGTTCTTGATCAAGATGCGCCGGTTGGAAATAAAGATCCTTTTGCCTATTTAGGTTTAGATGATGAAATTTTGGAAATCGGATTGACTCCTAACCGTAGCGATTGTCTTGCCGCTTTTAATATGGGATTGGAAGCTGGTGCGATCTTAAAAAGAGAAGTAAAACTTCCAGAATATCAAGGTGCTGCAAATGTTGGAGGGCCTACTAAACTTCATGTAAGCAGTACAACAGAAAAATGTCCTTTGTTTTTAGGAAAGGTCATTGGGGAAATCACGATCAAAGAAAGTCCAAAATGGATGAAAGAATTGTTAGCCGCTTCAGGGATGAAATCAATCAACAATGTTGTCGACATTTCAAATATCGTAATGCTTGAAACAGGACAGCCAATGCACTTCTATGATAAAGATGCGATCGTAAATCAGGAAATCACGGTTGCCAGTGGTTTTGATGAAGACTATGTTGCCTTGGATGGTGTTACATATCATTTACTTCCAGAAGATATCGTGATCACAAACCAATCTAAACCAATTGGTATTGCAGGTATCATGGGCGGAGATGATTCCAAGATCTTAGATACAACAAAAGGTTTGATCATCGAATGTGCTATTTTTGATCATGTGTCTATTCGTAACACGGCTCGTCGTTTAAATTTGGCAACAGAATCAAGTATTCGTTATCAAAAAGGGATTGAACCACTTGCCGCATCAAAAGCATTGGATCGTGCCGTGCAATTATTGATTGAGTATGCCGATGCGAAGATGATCGAAGAAACTGTACAGTATGGAGATTCTGGATATACACCAGTAAGCCTTTCTTGTACTTTAAAAGATATCAATGATCGTTTAGGAACGAATTTTAATGCAGAAGAAGTAAAAGATATATTTGAACGTCTGCATTTTGAACCAGAGTATGAAGATGGCAAATATATGGTACATATTCCTAGTTATCGTACAGATATAGAAGGAAAAGCAGACTTGAGTGAAGAGGTCATTCGTTTATTGGGATATGACAGATTGCCTAGTACTTTGCCTTTGATGGAAATGACAGAAGGTAAATTAAACGAAAAGCAGAAACTAATTCGTACTGTTCGTAATTTATATTGCCAGTTAGGTTTGCAGGATTGTTTAACATATACACTAGTTAGCACACAGAAAAAGGACAATGCAATCTTAGGATTACAGGATCCAATCCAGTTAGCAAGTCCAATGAGTGAAGAAAGACGCTGGATTCGTACAAGTATCCTTCCAAGTTTATTGGATGTAGTTAGCTATAACCACGCTCGTACGATCAAAGATGTGAATGTATTTGAATTGAGCAATGTTGCCGGAACCCAGGGAACTCGTATGCATTTAGCCTTTGTCTTAAGTGGACTTTTGCAGCAGACTCGCTGGCTTCAATATGAACTGCCAAGTGATTTCTATACAGGAAAAGGTTTGATCGAAACATTATTTGATCACATTGGTATTTCTGCAGCACGTGTTTCTTTTGAGGCAAATACAGAAGATGTGGTGCATTTCCATCCATATCAAAGTGCCAAGATCTTGATCGATAAAAAATGTATAGGATATTTAGGAAAAATTCATCCACAGTATGCTAAAGAGACAGATTGTAAAGATGTAATTATGGCCGAATTGGATTTTGATGCATTGGTTGATATCAAGAAAGCAAAGATCAAATTTGCACCAGTTTCAAAATATCCAAGTGTACAGCGAGATCTTGCGTTTGTGATCGATCGAAATATGCCGGTTAAAAAGGTTGTGAGTATCATCAATAAAAATGCACGCTACAACAAGGAAGAAATCATTCGCAATGTGGAAGTATTTGATGTATATCAAGGAGAACATGTTGCCAAGGATGAAAAATCAGTTGCGTTATCTATAACATTCCAGTCAGATACACATACTTTAAAAGATGAAGAGATCAATGAAGTATTTGAAAACATCTTGCAGGCAATCCAGACGGAATGCGATGCGACATTAAGATCTTAATAACGATAGAGTCTTCGGACTCTATTTTTTTATTAGGTAGACAAAGTAGCGTTTTTGGATTATAAAGAAAGAAAAGAGGTGTAGACAATGAACCAGAAAATTCTTATTCCTGATCATTTTATGATTGGAACCAGTTCCAGTGCCTGGCAGATCGAAGGTTGTGCTGGAAAAAGTGAAACGCAAAAAAGCTGGGCTGATTTATTTTATGAAACAGATCCTAGCCGCTGGCATGATCAAATTGGGCCAGAAAAAGCCAGTGATTTCTATCATCATTACAAAGAAGATATCAAGACGATGGCAGATTTTAAAATGAATACATTTCGTTTTACGATCCAATGGGCAAGATTTATGAAAGATGCTTTAAAAAAAGAAGTAGATAAAGAAGCCGTTGCATATTATCGAGATGTGATTCAAACAATCAAGGTTCATGGTATGAAACCTATCGTATCTTTGGAACATTGGGATATTCCAGCGATCTTATTAGAGAAATATGATGGATGGGCTTCGCGTGAAACGGTGGATCTATATGTAGATTATGTTCAAAAAGTTCTTGATGAATTTCATGATGAAGTTGATTTGTGGTTTGCCTTTACTGAGCCTAATATTCCTATTGATAATGGATATATCAAAAAAATATGGTATCCATTTGTGCATGATCCTCAACGTGCGTATCAGGCACATTTTCATAAGATCTTGGCAACAGCCAAAGCGGTAGAAATTTCTAGAAAATATGAAAATGTTAAAATGGGAGCTATGGTGCATATGACCCCGGTTTATTCCAGAAGCAAAGATGCTCGCGATGTAGAAGCAGCTTATTATACCGATCTTTTTGAAGTTAGACTTTATTTAGATGCCTATCTAAAAGGTGAGATTCCTTCAGAAATATTCACGGAGCTTTCTAAGCACGGATGCTTGTTTGAGTTTAAAGAAGAGGATCTTAAACAAATTAAAGAGAATCAAATTGATTTATTAGGCATTGATTATTATTTCCCAATTCGTGTAAAAGCCAGAGAATCAGCATATGATGGTCCGTTCTGTTCAAAATATTATTATGAAGATTATGTATGGCCTCAAAGAGAATACAATGCCGATAGAGGCTGGGAAATCTATCCGCAGGCAATTTATGATATAGCCATGCGCATTAAGAAAGAGTATGGCAATAAACCTTGGTTTATATCGGAAAATGGTATTGGAATAGAAAATGAAAATCGGTTTAGAAACAATGATGGATATATAGATGATGAGTATCGAATTGATTTTATTAAAAGGCATTTATCATATGCTATAAAGGCGCAGGCTGAAGGTTGTAACTGTCATGGATATTTAATTTGGTCATTCATTGATAATCTTTCTGCCATTAATGCATTTAAAAATCGTTACGGATTATTGGAATTAGATTTAGATACATATAAACGTATTCCTAAAAAATCTTTATATTGGCTAAAGAAGGTTTTAGAGCAGGGATATTTGGATTAGTTTTTTTCTCGTAATAGCGTTTATTATGATAAAATAAATGGTAATAAAAGGATAAGAACTATGGACATTTTATATACGAAAAAAGATTTTTTAGACATATTTTCAACTATGGGCATTGATGAAGGAATGGTCGTGCTCGTGCAGGCAGATTTAACAGGATTTAATGAAATTTTGTCAGGGTCACAAGCTATCATTGAGGCTTTACAGGAATTGGTAAAAGAAGATGGCTGCATTATCTGCCCAACATTTAGTTTGTCTTGTTTGGATCCGGCATGCTATGAACAAAATGATTATACGTATGAAAGCTGGAACATGATTCGTGACAATATGTTGGGGTATGATCCAAAATTAACATCATGTGATGTCTATGCAGATTTTGCCGATCAATTTTTAAAAAATGAAAATGTACGAAGAACCAATCATCCGGTATATAGTTTTGCCTTTTGGGGAACATATGATGAAAAGTGTTTAGAGCAACCGTTAAACTTTCCAATTTCCTTTAGTCGTGTTTTTAGAGAATTTGTAGATCGACGGGCATGTAATATTTTAATTGGCGAAAAAATAGAAAATAGTCTTCTTTGGCCTGCCATGGCTAAAACGATGAATCAAGGTATTCTCACAATCAAGAGAGCCATTATAAATCAAGGGAGAGGAAAACAATTAAAAAATTTCCTGAACCTGGAAGTGGATCAGGAAAGGATGGAAGAATACAAAAAGATGTGTTATATACAATCATCTGAATATTCAAGAAAAGCAATTCACTTTCTTTCTTTAGATACAAGTGAAGAAAGTATATAAGATATTTCTAAAATCGTTTCAACAGTATCTTGGTCAAAGTTATTGTATTGGTCTGAATCGATATCCAGGATTGCCAATAATTCATTATTATAAATCAAAGGTATTACTAACTCGCTTTTACTGGAATGATCGCAGGCGATATGTCCATCAAACTGGTGTACATTATCAACTACGATCATTTTTTTGCTTGCTGCACAAGTTCCTACAACGCCCTTATGGTATGGAATTTTTGTACAGGCTACCTTTCCTTGGAAAGGGCCTAAGATACATTCTTGATTTTCATTATCACAATAATATAGACCGGCCCAATTTATATGTGGAAATTCATGATATAGGATAGCTAATATATTTGATATGTTTGAGATAGGGTAAAGAGTATCGTCAACAACCGTTTGACATTGTTGAAATATAATATTTTTCATGCGTAATCTCCTTTCAAGCTGGTTATAGTTTAGCATATGTTAAATAAAAAAATAAAATATTGAAAAGGAATAAGTTTATGATATTATTCATTTAGAAAGGTTATAACATAGAGAAATCTATGTATCAAAATGATTTAAGTCAATTGGTGTAGTGTATCGGGGAAAAGGCATAGCTTGGATCGTTTTGGTTATAACTAAAAAGACGACAAGATGAACAATAATAGATTCAAAACGGTCGTCTTTTTTTTGTTTTATAAAAAATATAAAAAAAGTGAAAAAAGTATTTGACATAGAAGGGGGATATTTGCTAATATAAACGGGCGCCAAGGGAGAGCGGATCTGATAAAAGAGAGTTTGAAAAAAAAGCTTGCAAAGTCCACCAAGTTGTGGTAATATAATCAGGCACGCGAAACGGTGCAAAAAAGAGATCTTTGAAAACCGAACAGAATAGAAGAAACCAAGAACGAAACGTCAATTCTGGAAAGAAGAAACAATC
>NZ_JAQLXG010000011.1:0-75099 GCF_028321995.1 Faecalitalea cylindroides | reverse complement strand
GACAAAAAGGACTGGAGTTTCCATTTAAGGAATTCCAGTCCTTTTTTAGATCTAACTTTTAACTGTTAGACCCCCTTCTTATTCTTTGTATACGTTAAACCTATTTGTTTAAACCATATTTCTTGTTAAATTTCTCGATACGTCCCTGAGCAGCTGCGAAACGCTGACGACCTGTAAAGAATGGATGGCAATTGCTGCAAGTATCTACACGCATTTCATCGCCTTTGATCGTACTACCAGTTTCGAATTCTGCACCACAAGATGAACAGATACATTTAACAGTATGGTAATTTGGATGAATTCCTTTTTTCATACTATTTCCTCCTTCCGCCTTAAACTCCTTTTGAGCCTAAAGTAAGTGCTAACCAATTATAACAAGCTCCTCTTATGATTTCAAGATGAATTCTCATTTATTCTACCTAAATATGATAAAATACTATCACTAGAGAAGAGGGACCCTATGTTTGCCGATTATCACGTTCATACAGACTTCAGCGATGACTCCATTTATCCGATGGAAAAAGTCATTCAAGATGCTATTTCTATGCATATGGATGAGATCTGCTTCACAGAACATGTAGACTATGGAATCAAATTTGATCAGGAACCTGGAAAAAAGATCATCTATCGTCAAAATGAACCTTTGACCAATTGTGATTATCCTAACTACATGAAAACTATTGAAGAAATGAAACAACGATACGGTGCTCAAATCACCATCAAAACAGGCATGGAGTTTGGGATGCAGATGCACACTATTCCTCAATACGAAGCCTTATTCCAAAAATATTCCTTTGACTTTATCATTCTTTCTATTCATGAAATCGGCGATTTAGAATTCTGGAATCAGGGATACCAGAAAGACAAGACCCAGCAAGAATATAATGAAGGCTATTTTGAAACCATGTATAAGCTCGTATCCAATTATAAAAACTACAGTGTATTGGGGCATATGGATCTGATTAATCGATATGATCTTGCCGGCATTTATCCTTTTGAAAAAATAAAACCTTTCATCGAAAAAATCTTAAAAGTTGTCATCCAAGATAAAAAAGGAATCGAAATCAACACCTCATCTAAACGATATGGTTTAAAAGATACGACTCCTTCACTTGAAATATTAAAACTTTATCATCAGTTAGGTGGAGAAATCATAACCATTGGTTCTGACTCTCATAAGCCTGAACATTTAGGTTCTCAAATCGAAGAATCCAAAATCTTATTAAAAGAACTTGGATTTCAAGCTTTTTGCACCTTTGATCAAATGAAACCAATTTTTCACGATCTATGATACTTCATAGATTTTTTTATGCTTCTTGAGCTTTATCAATCGCATTTAAAGCATTCAAACTTCTAGGATATCCAATATATGGTAAACATTGATGAACCACTTTCTTTAAAAATTCTGCATCATTTCCCATATTCATATTCCCTTTTGAATGGGCAATCAGCTGTGGTTCACAGTCCCCTTGAGCCATCAAAAAACAGAAGGTGATCATTTCTCTTTGCGCTAGATCTAAGCCTGTTCTTGTATAATAATCGCCAAAGCAATTTGCAGCTAACCAGCGATTTACCACAGATGTTTTCCAAGCTTCCTTCATATGTTCTCCAAAGATCTCAACTTGTGCCTGGGCCCCTTTTTCAAGACGATCAAACATCGTTGTTGTCGCTTCTCCAGCATCCAAAGAAATATTTCTTTCCTGATAAATTTCATTGGTTGCTGCTAAAAAGCTCCACATCCTTGACATACCAACATAATCAATTGATTGATAGACCATTTCTTTGACCATGATTGGATCCATACCTTCATCCAAGGCTTTGTTTAAAATAAACTTATAGGCATCCAATCCCTGGCTTCCTACCAAGCTTGCAAGAATAGCTAAATAGCGTGTATTTGTTTCCAAGGCTACACTTTCTTCTTCAACAACTTCTTTAAACGCAAAGTTTTCAAATCTTTCCATAAATTGTGCATCTGTTTTTACTGTACTCATTTTTTTCTTCCTCCTTATTGTTTTTCTTGTACGCTCCAGACATGAGCTTCATTGGATGATTCTTTCGTATTTTGTGCCATGACACCAACCAATTTATGAGGGACATACAGCTCTTCTAAATAATGTATTTCATCTTTGTTCAAGACTAGATTGGAGGCATCAACAGCCCCTTTTACATGACTTGGTTTTGTCATCCCTACGATTGGTGAGGTCGTTTTGGTCAAAAGCCAGGCTAAAGAAATCGCACTCATGGATGTATGATGAGCGCTGGCTAATTCTTCCACTCTTTCGATGATCTTTTGATCTACCTCTTTCGTACTATCATATTTTAGTCTGGCGTAATCATCTTCCTGTAATCGTTTTGATGTCTCATTTAAATGTTTCGATAAACGTCCGCCTGCCAAAGAACTATATGGTGTCATTGCGATGTTTTCCTGTTCACAAAAAACTTTCATTTCTCTTTCTTCTTCTCTAAAAATCAAATTGTAATGATTCTGTACGGAAACAAACGGCGTTAAATTACGCTCACGAGCCAGATCATTAGCCTGAGCAAGCTGCCACGCAAAGCAATTGGATATTCCTATATATCATGTTTTTCCTTGTTTTACAAGTTTATTTAACCCTTCTAGAATTTCAATCAATGGTGTTCTATGATCCCACATATGATAGATGTATAGATCGACATGGTCCATACCTAAGTTTTCCAAACTTTTGTTCAACATATTTTCCACATGTTGAATACCATTGATTCCTTTTTCAATTTCTTCATCGTTTTTAGGCAAAAACTTGGTTGCGATGATAACATCATCTCGATTAGAAACTTCTTGAATTGTTTTTCCTAAATACTTTTCGCTGGTTCCGCTTTGATAAGCAATCGCAGTATCAAAGAAATTAATGCCTGCTTCAAGCCCCTGTATGATGATTTCTCTGGAACTTTTTTCATCCAATGTCCATGTATGCTGTCCTATTGTTGGATCTCCAAATCCCATGCAACCCATACAAATTTCAGAAACCATTAAATCGCTGTTTCCTAACCTTCTTTTTTTCATGTCTTACTCCTTTACCAAATGAATTCTGGCATGTACATTGCCTTTACCTAAAATTCTTTTAAACTCTCCATCACTGACATTGATCACTTTTCCAATCTTTGTAAAATTCCAAGTATTTGGTGCATAATAAATGACCAGCAAATATCCTTCCGATAAGATCACATCCCTGCACAAAATCGTAACCCACTCATCGTTTTGAGGATATTTTTTATCTAACACCCCAAACTTTTCCATGTTCGCAAACTCTTTCATCTCCAACACAATATCAGATTGTTTAAGTCTTTTGATCAAAGCCTTTGAAGATGAATTATCGATCATTTCTACTAATAAATCATGATCATGGATTTGAATATTAATTTGTGGCATAAACTATTTCCCCTTTAGCGTTAGGATCATCTAAAATCAGCTCCTTGACGCCTGGGACAACGATCCTTCCTTGGTAAGGATTTTTAATACTGATAACAGGTGTTGTGATAGTCGCATTGACTTGAGATCTTTCGAACGCCAAATCTGTGTCGATCATCTTACAATTTATCAATCGTAATCCTTCACAATAACAAAATGGCTGTGTTCCTATGATCGTACAATTTTCAAGAACCAGATTTTTACTATACCATCCTAGATATTCTCCTTTTAATACACAGTCTTTGACCCAAATATCTTCGGAATGCCAAAATGCATCTTTTGTATCCAGCTCACAATGATCGATCAAACCATTTTTTACATATTGAAAAGAATACTTACCTTTAAACTGTGTATTTTTAAGATTGATATTTGAAGCTCTCATTAAAAAATACTCACTGATGGCCTTAGTATCTTGTATATACACATTATGAGACATCCACCCAAATTCTGGAGAATCGATGCTGCAGTTTTTGATCAAAATATCATCGCACTCTCGCAATGCCTTGATTCCATGCATCTTGGTATCTTTGATTTCAATATGATCAGAATACCATAATGCAGCACGACAATTCTTTGTCATATCACTGCTTATGATCTTTAAACCATGATCATGCCAAAATGGATAACGCAAATTCAAATAGGTTGAATAAACTTGTATATCTTCACATTCTTTAAAAGCACTTTCACCATCCTGTGGACCATCAAACTGACAGTGTTCAATAATTAATTGTCTTTCTCCATAAAAAGCGCGTTCTTCATCAAACGATTTATTCTCTATTTTCATATCATCACTTCCTGTCTTAACTATAATCAGAAAATATTTATATCGCAAACAGTTATATTGCATGCTTTATTATGCTTTTTAGGAATGTTAAAATATAAACAGGTGATTATTATGATTGAAACTAGACTTCTTGAATATTTCTTAGTTCTAAGCCATCAAAAAAATATATCGCAGGCTGCAAAATCGTTATATATCAGTCAGTCTACTTTATCAAAACAAATAATGGAATTAGAAGAAAAACTAGGTAAACAGTTATTTATTCGTGGAAAAAGAAAAATTACATTGACCCAGGAAGGAACCTTCCTTCAAAAAAGAACTCAGGAAATATTAGATCTTATTAAAACAACAGAACTTTCACTTTCTGGTGAAGAAAAAGAACTCGCTGGGCAAATCTCAATAGGATGCGGTGAAACGATCGTCATGGATATGCTTGCCGAATGGATGGAAGAATTTCATAGTCAACATCCTAATATTCTTTTACGTACATACAGCGGCAACGCAGATGCCATCATGGAACGAATCGATAAAGGAATTGATGATATGGGACTTTTACTAGGCCCAGTACGTCAGGATAAATATGAGTATTTAAATTTATATCGAAAAGATATATACGGATTATTGATACCTGCGGATTGTGATCTAGCTAAACAAGAATACATCAATATCGATCAACTTAAATCTTTACCAATATTATTGGGTGATCAAATATATGCAGGTCATCAAAATGTTGACTGGTTTAACTCAGCTGATTCTTTATTAAATATCGTAGGAACATATAATTTGATCTATAACGCAACCTTTATGGTTGAACATGGTATTGGATATGCATTATGTCTAAAAGATCTTGTCAATACAGCTGGCAGAAATCTGACCTTTCGCATGATTGTTCCTGAACTTTCGGTTGATGTATATATTGTCACAAAAAAATACCAGACTTTTTCACCTGCCGCTCAGGCATTTTTATCTCTAATCAAAAAGAAGATCTACTCCAGTTAATTTCGATCTTCTTTTTTTACGTATTTAAAACATGTTTCATCATGTGAGTTTATAATTCCAATTGCCTGCAGATACGAATAAATTATCGTAGTTCCCACAAATTTCATACCTTTCTTTTTTAGATCTTTAGAAATCGCATCCGATAGAGTTGAATGTGTAAGATTTGTCTCATAATAAATCTTACCGTCTGTAAATTCTTCTAGATATGCTCTAAAAGATCCTTTTTCTTTTACAATATCCGAAAAGATACGTGCATTTTGGATCGTCGCCTGTATTTTTAAACGATTTCGAATTATATCTGGATTTGATCGTAATTCTTCAACTTTCGATTCATCATATAGCTGGATCTTAAAACGATCAAAACCATCAAATGCCTGGCGAAACGCTTCTCTTTTATTTAGAACACATTCCCAGGATAATCCCGCTTGAAAAGATTCAAGCACAAGCATTTCAAATAAATATTCATCATCCAATCGTAGTACGCCCCACTCTTCATCATGATACAAAACATACTTTTCGTTCTTTTCATTACACCATTGACATCGATTCATTTTTACACCTCTTTGTTTATTCTACAATAAATTTCTTATTTTGGTTTCCTTCATATTGATGTTTAAAAAGTATGGTATAATAGATACAATTAGAACAATATAGGAGATGCTTATGGATATTAATTATTTTAAAGATACTTTTCATTTAAATCTAGATAATACGACCCCTTTATACCAACAGCTTTATGACTATTTTAAACGCCTGATATTGACGGGTATCTTAAAAGAAGGCGATCAAATGCTTCCTGAGGTTTCCATTTGTGAAACATTAAACATCAGTCGATCTACGGTTCGAAAAACAATGGAGATGTTGATTGAAGATGGTTATTTGATTCGAAGAAGAGGGAAAGGTTCTTTTATTGCCAGTCCTAAATTAAAAAGAAACATCAATTACCTTTATAACTTCTCTGAAAATATGCAAAACATTGGTGTAACTCCATCTTCATGCGTTCTAGAATGTACTGTTCTTGAACATGTGGAAGATCATATTAAAGAAGCTCTTAAATTACCAGATTCAAACACAAAAGTATTCTTGTTAAAGCGAATTCGCAAAGGAAATAATGATCCTATTCTATGTGAAAGTACTTATATCCCTTATTATTTATGTCCTGGTATTGAGTCCTATGACTTTTCCAATCATTCTTTATATGCCATTCTTTCTGAAAAGTATTTACTTGTTCCTTACCACGCCACAGAGAGTATTGAAGCTGTTTTCTTATCCGACCAGGACAAAAAGCTTCTAAACTGTAAACAGAATGTACCTGGATTTAAGATCACTCGTATATCTAATACCAAAAACGGAGATGTACTGGAATACACCACATCCATAACTCGCTCTGATAAGTGTATATTTATGATGGAATTATACAAAAACTCATCAAACGAAACCATTCCCGTTCAGATTCAAAGAAGTCTTAATATTTAATTTCTCTTATTCTTGACACTATTTTACAATCGTTTTATAGTATATGTGTAATTGTACCATACATTTGTTACAATAAAGAAAGAAGGTAAAATAATGAAACATCCTACAAAAAAAGCAAGTGAAATGAGCACAAAGGAATTAGCATCTTACATCGATTATTCCGTATTAAAACCCGAATTTACCGAAGAGCAGATCATCGAGTTGACAAAAGATGGCGTGGAATTAGGTTGTGCCACAATTTGTATCAATCCAGGTTATATGGATTTGTGTAAACCTTATGTAGAAGGCTCTGACACAAAACTATGTCCTGTATGTGATTTCCCTTTTGGAACAAGTTCCACTGAATCTAAAATCGCTCAGGCAAAGATCTTGGTTGATAACTATGCCGATGTTATCGGAGAACTTGATGTTGTAGCTAACTTTGGCTGGATTCGCAGTGGTCTTTATGACAAAGTTACTGAAGATATCAAGGCAGTCGTTGATGTATGCCATGAAAAGAATGTCCCAGTCAAGGTTATCTTTGAAACCGATGCTTTGAATGAAGAACAGATTCGAAAAGCTTGCCACTGTGGTATTGAAGCTGGTGTTGACTTTGTCAAAACAAGTACTGGATTCTTGACAGGATTTGAAGCCCACGGTGCAACAGTAGAAGTGATCAAGATCATGCAGGAAGAAGTACAGGACAAATGTCAGGTTAAAGGAAGCGGTTGTATCCGTACAAGAGAACACTTCCTACAATTGATCGATATGGGAATCGATCGTATGGGTGTTGGTTATAAATCTGTTCCTGTTGTATTAGACTTAAAACGATAATTAATAAAAAAATCAGATGATTCTATCGAATTGTCTGATTTTTATTTACCATCAAAATTTTCTATAAATTATATATATCTTTTTAACTATCTTTTTATATCTTCTTAAATGTCCGCAAAGCCTTATTTTATCGGCTCTACGGGCATTTTGCTTTTGTGGTAAACCTCACATATCTAGGTCTATCTTCTTATATTTTCGCTATCAAGCGTGGTTAAAATCGTGGTAAATACTTCTATGCGATTAAACGCTGAACCTCTGATTTTGCAGTATCTATGGACGCATGAGCATACCAGTTCATTGTGATACTGATATTTGAATGTCCCATGATATACTGTAAATCTTTCGGGTTCATGTTCTTGCTTGCCAATCTTGTGCAGAATGTATGGCGTAGCGTATGCGGTGTGATATGTGGCAAAGGGTTATCCTTATGGTGCTTGTTGTATTTCTTTACCATACGGACAAAAAGCATATTGTAATCAATCGCAACTTTGGGCTTGCCTTTCTGATTGACAAATAGGAAGTTGCCCCGTCCATCTATCACAAATGGTTCTGCCTTTGGGCGTTTCTTCATAACCCGTTGAAATGCTTGTATCGTTTCCTTGCTTAATGGCACTTGCCTTGTTCCGCTTTTTGTCTTAGGCGTTTCAATATAATAACCTTGTTCCTTGCTCTTTAGTAACTGGTGGTCGATAACTACAACCTCATGGATAAAATCAACGTCCATGATTGTCAGTCCGCACAGTTCCGAGATACGAAGTCCTGTCTTTAACAGTATCAGCACATCATCATAATACTTGTGATACACATTGTCCGTCTTGATGAATGAGAGTAGGGCTAGTTCCTGTTCCTCTGTCAATGCGACTTTCTCTTTGGTATCATTTTCTAGGACTTCACTCAACTTGAAATCAAAAGGGTTTTTCCTTACACAATCGTCTTGTATGGCGATATAGAATGACGCTTTTAACGAGCGTTTATGGTTGTTAATGGTGTTATAGGAAAAGCCTTTGTCTTTCATGCGTAACGCCCATTCCTTAGCGTCAGAGGGTTTTATCGTATCAATGCTCCTAGCACCTAACTTGTCCTCTTTCAATAACCGCATGAGCTGTTCCCGTTGTTTCTGTGTGCTTTTCTTCACGTTTGCCCTCTGTGCGTTCTGTTTGGCGTAGAGTTGGCAAAGCGTCATTTTCTTGCCTGTGCTGTCGATACCGTCCTCAATATCCCGTCTTATCTGCTGTTCCAGTTCACGAAGTGAGGGTTTTTCCCGTTTTCCCTTTGGTGTCGGGTCTGTGGGTGTCAATCTCCAAGCATACACATATTTTGTGTTTCCAAATGCGTCCACATATTTATATAAGTATTTTCCGTCTGTTCGTTGGCTCTCTCCAGTATGCAAGATACGTCCTTTGCTATCCCGTCTTTTTTCTTTCATGGTGTCTGCTCCTTTCCTTATTGGAAAGAGCCTTGATATGACTTGTGTTTATCATAACACATACAAGGCTCATTTGCATTAGATTGCGTCCAATTTGTCAATGACCTTTTCAAACTGTCGGCGTTTAATCTGTATGCGGTTGCCATTCATAATGAGCCAGCCAGCGTCCTTGTTTTCCTCTGCCAAGCGTCTTAACTTGTTTTCTCCGATACGGAAATACTTTGACGCTTCTTCAATGGTAAGGGTGTATTTTTCCCATACAGGAATATCGTTGTTATTCATCAGATACCCCCTTTCCCATGTTTCGTGTCATACTGGATATAGGGGATAAGGTCGGTGCGGTCTATCCTCTGTAAGTGGGCGGTTAGTTTGCTGGAAAGGGAATTGCTGTATCTTGCCTTATCAAGCATAGTTCCCACTTTTTCCAGTCCACCTAATGCGTCATGTTCTTCCAAGAAGTAAAAACTTTTCACAGCGGAAATCACGCCACCCTCTGTGAGCCATTGCTGTGTTTCCTCAAGAGAATTATGTAGTTTCGGTACTTGCAGTTTTAAGACTTCCACAGCCCCTAAAAAGCGTTCCCAAAACCGACACGTTTTCCATCTGCTCTTATTACTTTCATTTCTGTTTGGCACGACAAAGCGTAGGTTGTTTGCCAATAGACCGAAAGCCAGTTCCCCAAGTTCCAGCGGTCTGTCTTTGAATGTCATGGCAAAAGCATGAGCCTTATCATCACGCAGTTGCATTTCTGTCCGTTTCCAACTGCCGACTTCATCAAGTGTCTTATTATGCTTTGAACAGACTTCCTTATCTTTATCATAAAAACGGTAGGACAATCCCGATTTACCAGCACCGATATAAACAGTCTTTGCGGTGTCGAAATCATCAAACTTGCTTTCGTCAAAGTGGTAGCCCTCACTATTCGAGATAAATTCCTCTTTTTCGCATTTCTTCTTTATCTGCTCTATGGTAAAGAATGGTTTTTCGTTTTTATCATCAATGGCAATATCAAGTCTTGTGAAATGGAAGTTATCCAGTCCGTATCTTCGCTCACAGCGTCGGAACATATCCCCAAAGGTATAATTCCTATTGTTGAGAATACGGAAAATATCATCACAACCTCTGCCAGTCATAACAAGATAACAGCCTAGCCCCTGTGGGTTATCCTCTGTCTTTCTTGCGTCTCCCGATACATAAATATCTCCAACCTGCCAGCGTGCTTGATAAGTCTTGAATTTTATCGTTGCTGGATAAACATTGAAAATGTCAGTCGGTAAACCTAAAATGTGCATGATTACATCTTCAGCGGTTGCCGTTTCAAATACAAT
Source organism: Faecalitalea cylindroides (assembly GCF_028321995.1). Classification (NCBI taxonomy): domain Bacteria; kingdom Bacillati; phylum Bacillota; class Erysipelotrichia; order Erysipelotrichales; family Erysipelotrichaceae; genus Faecalitalea; species Faecalitalea cylindroides. Next base: position 64,831 of record NZ_JAQLXG010000011.1, on the reverse strand, counting down.
GCTGATGTAATCAATCTTAACGGATAAATTTTTGTGTGTAGTTATAGTGCATTTCTCCTTTCGTATGCCCCGTTTTTTGCGGGGTAAAAATCGTGTTTTTCCTTTATTTATCACAGTTTCTAGGTACTATGACATGTATACGCAGGGCGGTGTTACATATACGCCCTTTACGAGCGCCTAAAGGCGTTCCCTTTCTTCCTGTGTCTGTTCCGTTCTTAACGCTCACGAGCCTTGAGAGGCTCGTGGCTAAACGAAACAGCCCCAGTCAGAAACCCTATTTTTAGTCTGATAGTCCATGCTCATTCATGCTATCAAAGTGAAAACATCTCTTATATATGCTTACTCAAGTGTGTGATTGACCCTAGCGTGCTTAATCACACTGTCTGATAAGATAATAACGCCACTAGAATTACTTGTCAAGAAGTTTCGATTGACTTTTCGATATATATTAAGTATGATATGCTTATAAATGACAATAAAAGCAACGAAAGGAGCGGTTATACTAAGTTATGGAGTATTATGAAAAGAAAATCAGTTTCTTAGGAGAAAACATACAAATCATAAGAAAACACAGGGGAATGAAACAACAGGAACTTGCCAATAAAATCGGTATCAATATGCAGAGCCTTTCCAAGATTGAACGAGGTGTGAATTATCCTACCTTTGATACATTGGAAAAGATAATGGACGTGCTGGGAGTAACACCGAATGAATTATTGTCGGGGGAATGGAAATATATTGACCACACCGAGCCATATATCATGGACGTTATCAAACGAGAACAGGATTTTAATGTTTCCTTAGATTATTTGTCTGAAAATGAATTTTTCAATGACGAAAAAGAATGTAGATTTTACATGGAAACTACATTGATTAGATACATTAGCAATTATCTTTCTAGTGAGGTAGTAGAGTTGGAAGAACTTATGGAAATCAAGCAGTTGATACAGCGTCAGAAATTGGAACGCATGATGAAAGTACATAAGGAAATGCGAGGGTTAGACCGATACAGAGAACAGCCCAAAGAGTATAAATATCACGACCCTTATGATGATTGGATATTCCGTCAGCTTGCAGATATAGACAACAGAAACAACATTCCCAACACTTCGCCACAATTAGATTTTAATGAAACGGACTATGAAGATTATCTAAAAGAGAAATGGAATAGAGGACTTTAATTTTCCTCTTGCATGAAAGATACAGCAAACAAAAAGCCCAATCAAGAGTGCAAAGCACCACCAATGGTGGTAAGGCTCTTTACAGGGTTCTTTCTTTTCTGTGGTGGGTAATCAAGCGAAAAATGAAGAAGTGTTTTGTCATGCTTTATATTTTTATCCCGACTTTGATAATTCAGATTGTGAAAATGATTAAATACAGAAAAGCTAAATAACACGATTTATATTAGCATCACTTTAATGATAAATTAGTTAGAGTGGTGCCTTATTTTTTTCTCTGTACAATCACTTAAATAGGTGCTATAGTAATGGGTAGATAGTATTCGAACAGAAACTATACCACATATTTTTTATTTTTAAACCATGAGGATTATATCAGTTTGAACGAGACCTCATCCATGCAGATTTTCATGATTGTCACTTCCCAGAAAGGAGTGATCGATATGAGAGCAGGATTTATCGGAGCGGGGAAAGTAGGATTTTCCCTTGGAAAATACCTGAAGGAAAACGGCGTAGAGATTACGGGTTACTTCAGCAAATCACCGGAATCAGCTAAATCAGCAGCAGATTTTACTAACACAAAACTATATAAGAGTATAGAGAATATCTTAAGTGACAGTGATACCCTGTTTATTACTGTGCCTGATGGACAGATAAGCAAAGTATGGGATTATATGAAGAATCTGGATATTAAAAATAAAAATATTTGTCATTGCAGCGGTTCGATTTCATCAACCGTTTTTTTTGATGGTGAAAACCTCGGTGCAAATATCTATTCGGTACATCCCCTATATGCAATAAGTGATAAGTGCGAATCATGGAAACACTTGAATAAGGCTTATTTTACTGTGGAGGGTTCGGCAGAGAATCTAGATGAGATTAAGAGTATCTTTGAGCGAGCAGGAAATAAGGTAATCGCAATGGGAGCGGAAAATAAATCTCTTTACCACTGCGGTGCAGTAGTTGTAAGCAATCTCGTAAACGGACTTTTTCAAGTGGGGGCTGAAATGCTTGTAAAATGCGGCTTTGATAAAAAAGATGCAAAGAAAGCCTTAGTGCCTTTGTTTACTGGAAATGCCGACACATTGGCAGAAAAAGGGGTTGCGGCTGCCCTCACAGGTCCTGTTGAGCGAAATGATTTGTCGACTATCACAAAACACATTGAAGCTATTAAGGCAGCATGGATAAACGAGTCTGAGGAAAAGGTGGGATATGAGATGATATATCTTTTGCTTTCAGAAAAGCTTCTCAGTATTGCACAGGAAAAACATTTAGACAGTGACTATTTGAAGATGACGGAGGTAATTAAAAATGAAAAACACAGTATCCACTTTTAAAGAACAGAAGGTTAAGGGCGATAAGATTACAATGCTGACAGCCTATGACTATTCGACAGCTAAATTGATGGATCAGTCAGGTATTAACGGTATTCTCGTTGGAGATTCTCTTGGCATGGTTATGCTCGGATACGAAAATACTTTGCCGGTAACAATGGAAGATATGATTCACCATACAAGAGCAGTTACAAGAGGTGCCAAAGATGCCTTAGTAGTTGGAGATATGCCGTTTATGTCATATCAAGTTTCAGTTGAAGAGGCCATGTATAACGCAGGAAGACTTATGAAAGAAGGAAGATGTCAAGCAGTAAAGCTAGAAGGTGGAGCCTCTGTTTGTCCACAGATTAAAGCTATTACAGCTGCTTCAATTCCTGTTATGGCACATATTGGACTTACACCTCAGTCAGTGAACGTTTTTGGAGGCTTTAAAGTTCAGGGAAAAAGTGAAGAGGGAGCAAAGAAACTCATTGAAGAGGCAAAAGCTGTTGAAGAAGCAGGAGCATTTGCGATTGTTTTGGAATGCGTACCTGCAAAATTAGCGGAAATTATTTCTGAAAGCATTAATATTCCTACAATAGGAATAGGTGCAGGATCTGGCTGCGATGGACAGATTCTCGTTTATCAGGACATGCTTGGAATGGTCTCTGACTTTACACCTAAATTCGTAAAACAATTCGCAAAGGTAGGAGATGTAATGAAAGAAGCCTTTGCTGCATATATAGAAGAAACTAAACAGGGAAGCTTTCCAGCACCTGAACACACATTTAAAATTTCAGAAGATGTAATTAACAAGTTATATTAGGAGATAGAACGATGAAAATAGTAAAAACCGTAGATGAAGTGAGAGTTATAGTCAAAGAATGGAAGAAAGAAGGTCTTACAGTAGGTCTTGTTCCTACTATGGGATTTTTGCACGAAGGACATAAGAGTTTAATTACAAGGGCTGTTTCAGAAAACGATAGAGTTGTTGTCAGTGATTTTGTAAATCCGACTCAATTTGGAGTAGGGGAAGATTTGGAAAGCTATCCGAGGGATTTGGAAAGGGATACTATGCTATGTGAGGAGGCAGGTGCTAATTTAATATTTAATCCTGAGCCGGAAAATATGTATTTTGACGATTTTTCAACATATGTAAACATAGAAAGTCTTTCAGAGGAACTTTGTGGAAAATCACGACCAATACATTTCAGGGGTGTAGGCACAGTAGTATCTAAACTTTTTAATATTGTAAATCCCGACAGAGCTTACTTTGGTCAAAAGGATGCACAGCAGCTTGCGATTATAAAAAGAATGGTTAGAGATTTGAACTTTGATATCGAAATTGTGGGCTGCCCTATAGTTAGAGAAGAGGATGGTCTTGCAAAGAGTTCAAGAAATACATATCTAAGCAAAGATGAGAGAAAGGCGGCACTAATTTTAAGCAAAGCAGTTAAGCTCGGAGAAGATATGGCAAAAGCAGGAGAAAAAGATACAGATAAAATTGTATCAGAAATGATTAAGCTTATTGAAACTGAGCCTATGGCGAAAATAGATTATGTTCAGGCTGTAGACGCTGTTTCAGTTAAACCGGTCAAGGAGATGACAGCACCAGTACTAGTTGCCATGGCAGTTTATATCGGCAAAACCAGATTGATTGACAACTTTATTTACGAAGGTTAAACGGGGGTTAAATATGACATTTGAAATGTTAAAGGGGAAGATACACAGAGCTACAGTAGTTCAAGCAGAACTTGATTATGTAGGAAGCATCACTGTAGACGAAGACTTACTTGACAGTGCCGGAATTTTGGAGTATGAAAAGGTAAGTATCGTAGATATAAATAATGGGAACAGATTTGAGACATACACAATTGCAGGAGAAAGAGGCAGCGGAATGATATGTCTCAATGGAGCTGCTGCAAGATGTGTTCAGACAGGTGATAAGATAATCATAATGTGCTATGCACAGATGACTCCAGAAGAGGTAAAGAAAAATCCACCTAAAGTAGTATTTGTAGATGAGGATAACAAAATATCAAGAGTCGCAAGATACGAAAAACATGGTAAGCTATAAGACATGTAATTTGCAAATAAAAAAGGGCATTTCGGTAATTAAAAAATGTAAAAGGTGAAGAATATGTCATCTGCCCTCGTTGTGAGCAAGAAGTTTATAAAGAAGTAATAATTTATCCATTTTGTAACTTTGGCATAATGGCATGGCTTGAAGGAGAAAATGATGAAAATAGCAAACCAGTGAAAGATAAATCTAAGTAAAATCTCAGCTTAACAATTTAATATCTATATTTACAAAGCAGTTGGTCTTATGATTGACTGCTTTTAAAAAAGACACCGTTTAGGTGTGAGGTCTTTTTAGTGTTATTTATAGTCATATCAAGGCTCGTTTAATTATGGTAAATTCGTGGTAAAATGAGTGCTTTTCTATACTTCAAAATATTTGAAAGTATAGTGTTTATACGGATAATCAAAAATTAGATATAAAATTTATTAATAAATAACTTAGCACAAAAAGTATTTTTTATGCTCGTACAATCTAATGGAACAACACCGTATACCTTTAACTTGACTTTAAATATTAATCGCAATTTATTCTTAAATGTATCCAAACAAAAAAGGCCCACAAAAGTGGGCTAAATGAAAAAGAGAGAAAAATGAATAAACTAATTGTAATTATCAATTATTGATTATAAACCATATTCAAACGAGAAAGCTCAAAATTGATGACTAACTCCTTTGGAGAATTGACTTCTTTTAATAACTGAAGAGAAGCTTCGAAATCACCAACTTCAAAACAAATATGAGCATCTGTACCCATTAAGATCATCGTATCATACTTCTTGCACGCTTCTAACATCTTAATTATATTGGCTTTTCCGTTAACGCGTGTAGAAAGAGGATTTAATGAACCGTTATTTAGTTCTAAGACCACTTTCTTTTCGCTTGCCGCTTTAGCGATGGCTTCGATATCAAGAGGATAGCGATCATCATCTGGATGTCCAATGATTTTGACATATGGATTATCCATTACACGAAGCAATGTTTGCGTATTCATTTCCTTGCCCAAACTTTTAAACGTTGGTGAATGTAGACTCGCAATGATGTAATCAAGTTTATGATACAGTTTTTGTGACACATCGATTGTACCTAATTCATCCAATATATTTGCCTCGATTCCATGAAGAATACGAACGCCCTCGATTTCTCTTGGAATGACTTTAAAATTAGTAAAATAAATTTCATCTGTCGTCCCAGGCATCAAACGCGCATGATCACTATGTCCATAGACTTTGAGTCCGCGCATAGCTGCCATATGCACATTTTCTAATAACGTACTATAGGCATGCCCACTCGCAACCGTGTGCGTGTGTAAATCACATAACGGTTTCATAATTATCCTTTCTAGGGATCAAAGAAACTCGATCTCCCACTTGAAAAGGAATCGCAGAAGAATAAACGGTAAACAATTGGTCATCCACTTGAATGGAATAATGATTTTCTCGTCCATTATATTGAATCGACGCCAATACACCATCCAACCCATATCCTGCCTCCACTATATCAAGCTGATCTGGACGAATTGGACAAATATGCTTTTCTTTAAATGAATCATGAACCTTTGAGCCATCAAAAACAAATTTTCCATCTGCACAAGTAAATATGTCGTTATCCCAATCTCCATTGATTAAATTTGATTTCGATACAAACGAAGCAACAAATTCGGTCATTGGAAGATTATAAATTTCTTCAGGCGTTCCCATCTGTTCGATTTGACCATCTTTCATAATAATAATCTTATCAGCCAAAGCTAAAGCTTCACTTTGATCATGCGTAATATAAATGATCGTCGCCTTGGTCATTCGATGGATATCTTGAATTTCTTTGCGCATGCTCATTTTTAATTCTGCATCTAAAGCACTTAATGGTTCATCCATCAAAAGAATCTTTGGCTTGCCAACTATAGCTCTTGCCAAAGCTACGCGCTGTCTTTGTCCACCCGACAATTGCCCTGGATAACGATCGACCATCGTCTGTAGACGCATAGCCTCGATCGCTTCCTTACTGGCGATTTTCTTTTCATCTGCAGACATTTTACAACGTTTGCTTTGAAGCGGAAAATTAACATGCTCTTCTACGGTCATATGAGGCCATAACGCAAACGATTGAAAGACCATTCCAATTTCTCTTTTTTCAACAGGAATATTCACTGATGTACTCGTCAATACTTGATCGGAATAGCTAACAGAACCTTGTGTTGGTTCCTCGAATCCAGCGATGATCCTAAGCATCGTTGTTTTTCCACATCCACTAGGTCCTAGAATTGCTAAAAAATCCCCTTCTTCAATGGAAAACCCAATATCGTTGATGGCAGTGAAATTGCCAAATTTTTTTGTTAAATGTTCAATTGTAAAACTCATTTTACTTCCTTCCTTTCTTTGGGCGGTTTGCCACAAAATATAGGAATACGATTACCACGACCATCACTGTCGACATCGCATACGAATAACTATATGAACCACCTTGTTTTAAATTGAATATCGTCAATCCAATCGTTTTTGTATTCGCTGCCGCCAGCATACTTGATAAAGTCAATTCGCTGCAAGCAGAGACAAAAATCAAAAAAGAGCTCGATAAAACTGGTTTCGTAATCAAAGGAATAATGATCTTGCGCCACACATGAACAGGCTTACTCCCACTCATTCGAGCCGCTTCTTCTAGGCTAGATTCCACAGACAATAAAGCAGTCGTACTGCCTTTAATTTGTAAAATCATATACCGGGTAATGTAGGCAATCACAAGAATCTTGATTGTACCATAAACACCTGGGACTTTTCCCCAATGAAAAATCATAGCCAAAGCCAAAACAATCCCTGGAAGTGCGTATGTCAAAGATGCCGAAGACTCAATGAAATACGCAACCTTAGAATTTTTACGAACTTTAAGATACGCGATCGTCGTTCCGATCACGATACACACAACACAAGTAAGCAAAGTCAAAAAGACACTATTAAACACTGAATTTCTAACACTTTGATTCGTAAAAACAAATTCAAAATTCTCTAACGTTAGACGCGTACCATATGTATTATAGAAACTTGATACCATCATCCCTAATAAAGGTACGATGTTTATACAAATCAAGAAGAACATCAACACAAAGTTGATTACTCTCACCTTTTTCTTGCCAATATAGACACGTATCGAATAATCTTCTTTTACACTTTCCATCTGAGAGCCCTTGGCCACAAAACGCAACTGAATCAAAGAACCTCCCAATGCAATCACCGATAATAAAATCGATAAAGCCGCCGCTAGATTGAAAGAAGAAGGACCAAAACTTATCGCATTTTCATAGATATATGTGCTTAATACAGGAATACCCGCCGAAATTCCTAAAAATGCAGGAATGCTAAAATTATCAATCGACGCCAAAAATGCAAGAACACCACCACTAGCTATAGCAGGAGATGCCAGTTTTAGAGTGATTTTCGTTATCACATCTTTTAAACCATAGCCACTAACACGAGCAGCCCACTCCATATCTTTCGGAATCTTTCGCAACATATTGATCACAATCAAGTAGACAACAGGAACATTGCAGATTCCCATGACTAAAATGATTCCTGGCAACGAATAGATATTGATTTCTGGCAAAGATAAAGATGTTAAAAAACTATTGATCAATCCACGACTCGAAAGCATTTCGCTCCAAGACAAAGTAATGACATAAGAAGGAATGATATAAGGAGCCAAGACTAGCAGTTCTATCCAACGCTTGTTTGAAATATTTGTATAAGCAACTAAAAACGCAAACAAAGATCCAAACACTACTGCAATAACCGTAGATAGTACGGAAATCAATAATGTATTTAATATTGCCTCCCTTGTTCGTTCTTGCGCCAACAAAACCACAAAATTCTGTATAGATAATCCATCATCCGTTGTAAGGCTCATCAACACCAATCTTAGAATTGGCATAATGAAGACAAACACTACAACGAAAACAAATATAGCGGAAACCGCTATATTTATTCCCTTTCGATTCATTTTTCTTAAGCCCCAAACATCGTCGCAAACTGCTCTTTGTCTGCTTCCTTTGTTTCTACGACTTTTTTGATATCAACAGAAATCGCATTGATTTCGTCAGCCTTTTTAAATCCTTCCGGAGCCTCTACACCCTCTTTGATTGGCGTATATCCAATTTCAGCGGTTTTTGTTTGACCCTCTACAGACAAGATATAATCGATGAATGCCTTTGCTTGATCAGAATTTGCACAATCTTTGACCATTCCAATTGGCTCAGTGATTACTAAAGATCCTTCTTCAGGGTATACAAATTCTACCTTTGCGCCATCAGCCTTTGCTCGCAAAGCCATATAGTCAACGATCATTCCATAGGCCTTTGTACCATCCGTAACCGATTGTAAAACCGTTCCATTTCCTTGTTCAACAGCTACATTGTTATCCTTTAGAGCTTGATAGAAATCCCATCCAAATCCATCAGTCTGCGTCAATACGCTCAAGTTATAAGATGCAGCACCTGAATAAAGTGGACTAGGCATGACCACATTGTCTTTTGCTGCCTCGCCTGTCAAATCAGCAAACCCTTTCACTTCACCATCAACTAGATCTGTATTATAAACAACACCCGTCGTTAAGATCTTTGTCCCTGTGTATGTATGATCAGTATCATAGTATTCTTCGCTGATTCCTTCCAATTCTGGCGATTCATAAGATTCTAAAATATCCTCTGCTTTCAATGCCTCAAACGTTGTTGCATCCGATACTAACAATACATCCGCCAATACAGAACCCACTTCTTTTTCAGCCAATACTTTACTTACGACTTCTTCTGTTCCACTACGGAAAATATCTACTGTTACATCTGGATAAATCTCATTAAAACCTTCAACTAAAGCTTGAATATCCTCTTCCGGCTGAGAAGTATAGACCGTCAAACTTCCTGAAAGGCTAGTCGTATCTTCTGTTAATGTACTTGTTTGCGCTTGACATCCAGTCGCCAAAGCCATCATTCCAGCCATTGCCAATACACCTAATTTTTTCATTGTTCTTTCTCCCATTCCTTTAGAAATTCTGTTTCTTTTCGCACACGCTCAAAGTTTCTTCCTATCGCAAACCCTTCGACGACTACCGGAACATCATCATGCCTTAACTGATGTAAAACTTGAACGATGTCCAAATCGCCTGGCTCACTTATCGGCGTATGCAATTTCTTTCCGATTTTATTTGTGATATGAAACTTTGAAATTGGACTCAATTTATTTCGATATGCCATAAATTCTTCTGTGCTCTGACAATGCGCAAGATCCAATGTAAGACTCACAGAATCTTTAACATCTCGAATAAAATCATCCATTTCCTCCGGCGTTGTTACAAACTCTTTCGGAATCTTTTCCATCAATTCTACGGAAACATGAACATCTTGTAAGTCCGCATAATCTACGATTTCTACCAAATTTTGTCTAGCTCGCCTTTTCGTTTCCTTATCTACAAACAAAGAACATCTCGGAGGATGCAAGGTGACGACATTGCTTCCTACTTTTCTTGCCAAATCGATGGACGTTTTGATTTCTTTAATCGATGCCTTTCGAATTCCTTCGTTGACAGAGGCATAATTCAAGTCCCAGCTTTTGGCATGGATGATCGTTTTAATGTTTGTTGCTTGGCAAGCTTGGATCCATTCATTCATGTCCAAAGCACAAGATTCGACTTGTTGCGCCCAAAGCTCCACGCCCTCATAGCCATTTGCCTTTGCCATTTCAACGATTTCTCGGCTTGTCGCTTCCCACATCAATGTCGAAGAAAAATAGAATTTCATTAATCTTCACCACTTTCTCCGTGATTGATAATAACAAACGAACGTTCATTTAAAGTTAATGAAGTGTAAAATACTCGTAAAGATTGAAAGCTTTTAACTTAAGGCCAGAAATTAACTAACTATAATTCAAAGAATTATTATTAAAATTGATTTTTACTATTCTTATATATCCCTACTTTTGATGCTGTCACTTTCGTCCATGTTTCAAAATGTTTGATCCATATCCAAAGAAATCTATTTGTTAAAACAAGAGTATCTGTCCCAAAAAAAGATCTAACAGGATATACCAAATTGATCGATGGTATTTAACCAGCTCACAGTGAAGAATCTATTCAATGAATGAATCAACCAATATACCCGTCTTTAAAAAGATGGATCAATAAAACAACAGCCAGGCAGTTATTAGGTACAACTGCCTGACATTTCGTGGTTATCATCACTTACCTTTAAACAATGTTTTGCATAATAAGCATGCCAATATTCATTTAAAAATCACTTACACATTTCCCTTAACAACCCCTATTTTCCATCACATTCTGGATTTATAAATTCTGTATCCATATAATCATCCATATCATTTAATTCCCTAATATATATTAACCTTTTTAAAATACTTTTCGCTCGAACATGATTTCTTTATACCATTTTAGTTTATCTCATATTGATTTTTATCAATTCTTCTATATTAAATTTACAAATCATACTTACTTTTAATCATTTTCAGTTTTATAATGTATCCAAAATGCACTCGAATTGGATCATTTTTTCTAAAATAAAACCAACTACTGCATAATTTGCAAGAGTTGGTTTTTACTTCTAATGTCGTTTCACTATTCGAACTCGACTCCTATCAATTATTTACATTTATATTATATTGATTATATTTATTGATTGTATTTAATATGTACTAAATTTTAAAAATTTATTCTTTTTAATGAAGAATAATCGACATGAACAATTTCCTTATTTGTCGCAAATGACATTTTCCAACACATACTTGATATAAACGCAATCGTTTTATCTGAATGAACAGCTATGTAATATGATAAACGATGATGTTTTTCCAGCTTTTCTCCACTCATCCATGTTGCACCTAATTCCATTAATTCTTTTTTAAAGTTTTCTTCAGTTTTATCATCTTTTAAATAAAACCAAATTGTATCCTTTCCATACTTTTCTAAGATCATTTTTACATTATTCATTTTTAGTTCCTCCTTTTCACCTATAAAGAGGACAAAAAAAACGATCCCATCGTCATGACAGGATCATATATTTTCTAATTTGATCCTATCATTCAAGCTTTAGCACCTTGCCATTGGTAGGTTGCTGTGTGGTCAATGAGCTTGTCTCTCGCACACTCTTTATAGGTATCTAGATTATATTCTATTCAATAGATTATTGTAAACACGTTTATCACTTTTTAAACCATTTAACCAGTATAAACAAAAGTTTTATCGTTCATTAAGGAAAGAATCAAATCTCTAGATGAACGATTTCTTTTCTTTTGATACGCTCATACAGAATAACACCTATTACAGTTGTTAAAAATTCAGCCACTGGATAAGTCATCCATACCCCTGTCATTGACCATAATAGAGACAATAAAAAGGCAAATGGGATGATAAAAATAAAACCACGTAATAAAGATAAGACGTAAGCCGGAATCGCTCTTTCAACAGAGGTAAAGAAAGTTGATAAAATGATGTTATAGCCAATAAATGGACTGGCGATAAAATAAATTTTTAAACCTGTTACTGCAATTTCCTGCAAAGCCATATTATTTTCACTGTTAAATACAGATGTAATTGGATCATCAAACAAGTAGATGCATGTATAAATAACAAACGATAATATCAGCATGGTAATCATGGCGTAATTTAACATTTTTCTAGCCATGTATTTTTCACCTTTACCATAAAATGTGCTGATTAAAGGTTGGATCCCTTGCCCAATACCTGTGTATATCGCAATGATCACAAGCGATATATTAGCTACCACACCATAAGCTGCAACGCCGGTATTTCCAGCCAATCCAAGGATGATCATATTAAAAACGATCATGACTATACCCCCAGATACTTGAGATACTAAAGAAGGAAACCCCAATGCAACATCTTGTTTAAAGATATAGAATCTTAAGCTGGTCCAAATAAAATGGAATGTATTTTTCTTTTTGATCCAATGAGGAAGCATGATCAAAATACTGATGATTGGCGAAAGGCCAGTCGCAAAAATAGCCCCAAAGATACCCATGTTCATCGGAAAGATAAATACATAATCTAATATGATATTTGAAAAACTTCCTATTAACATAGCTGCCATTGCAAGATGTGGGCTTCCATCATTTCGTACAAAACATAAAAATACATTATTCAAAATAAAGGATGGTGCAAATAACATCAACCAATATAGATATGTATTCGTCAGTTCCAAAACACTGGTATCAGCACCTAGTAAAGATGCGATATCTTTCGAAAAGAAAACGCCCAACAACATATATATAACTGAAAAAATCAAAGAAATAAAAATCGTATTTGAGTACAGACGATTGATTTCATCTTGTCTTCCCTGGCTTTTACAAACCGAAAATCTTGTGGCAGCCCCCATGCCTAACATTAAGCCTGTTCCATAGATAAAGTTATATACAGGAATTGCCAAATTCAATGCTGTTAATCCATTGGCACCAAGGCCTTTGGAAATAAAAAATGTATCCGCCAATATGTAACAAGAAACACCTAAAGTACCTAATACACTTAAAAAAGTATAGTTCGTAAATTCTTTTAAGTATGACCGTTTTTCCATATCCTCACTCCTAACACAAAAAAATAGCGTCCAAGCTTTCCATCTCCAACGGCCTACGGATAGAAAGTTTGAGCGCTAAACTTCTTACCCGGCGGCAAGAAGTGCCCATTTCATTTTCGCATCTATTATATTGAAAACATTTTTATTAGGCAATACCTTTAACTTATCTTTAACACCTATTGAACCAGCATCTTACTTTGAGTATAGTTATAAAAAAGGAGAACTTCTATGCGACGTTTTAAACAAGAACTACCATATGATGAATGTCTACACATCCTACAAAAAAATCATTCTGGAACACTGGCTTTATGTGATAAGGAATCGTATCCATATGCCTTGCCACTAAGCTATGTCTATGATGAAAACTGCATTTATTTTCACAGTGCAAAAGAAGGACATAAGATCGATATCTTACAAAAGAACCCAAAAGTATCTTTTTGTATAATCGATCAAGATGTAATCCAACCTTTAGAATATACTACATATTTTAAAAGCGTTATTGTCTTTGGCAACATTGAGATCCTTGAAGACAATGAATCTAAAATTGAACCTTTAAAAAAACTAGGATCAAAATATGCCCCAAACAACACCGAAGAAGCTTTAGATAAAGAAATACAAGTTGGCATAAACAACCTTGTGATCTTAAAGTTAAACATCGATAAGATCAGTGGAAAACAAGCAATCGAATTAATGAAAGAATAAAAAGCAGCGTTTGCTGCTTTTATCGTCTAAGTCGAAATGTCTGGCTGGCTTTTTTATAAACCAAACGATAGGAAATCACAAAATAAACCAAAGAAAATAAAGTCATGATTGTTCCAAAAACATATGTACTCATATGAAGATAAATGAAGGCAAAACAAATTCCATATGTTAATGACATAATCAAACTATATGTTGCGCTCTTGGTTTCCGTAAACTCATTATATGGCTGCAGTAAATAGTAACAAGTCAAATAATGAATCGAAAAGAAAATGCTGGTAGAAATAATACATATAAAGACAATTAGATATACTAACAAACTTTCCTTGCTTCCACTTAATGCTAATAAAACATCAAGCCCAATTGCCAAGGCAACAGCTGGAAGTAAATTGATCAAGATCAAAGAGCGCAATCGTAAGCGAAATAAAGAAAGGATCACTTCTGGTCTTCGATAGAAAGAATATGTCAACATACTATGATCACAGTTACGAAACATTGCCTGTACAACTGACTTTGAAGAATTAAATGAATACAAAATAAAGATAAAATATGGTAAATAATCAAGTACAAATTTTTGTACGATCATACCCACTTCATCAAAAAAGAGCTCTCCAATTCCAATCACAAGTGCAACGCCTATGATGATCAAACTCAATTTCTTGGAATAACGCCACAAGATTTTTTTATGACGTTTAACAAATAAATCATTAAAATACGCATAGCCTGTTTTATCACTAGTGATCGATTCATCCATTTTGATTGCATCAGTTATATTTTTAGCTTGTGCATCTTTCATGATCGCCTGCATATCTAAAGGCGTATTCTGCAGTAAGATTCGATACATCTCTTTATATTTTCCATAGTTCCAAACATATCTGGATAAAATCAATCCCACTATACATACAATAAGCATGGCTCCTATATATACATAGAAAGGTAAAAAAGTTTGAAAAAATAAAACTGCATAAGCCAAGATCCAACAAATAATAATTCCGGTCCATACTGTAAACACAGGACTGTTTTCATTACGAATCTGCCCTTTTTTATCAAACCGGTATAACGAAAAAGCCGCACTGATCATTTTGGAAAAAACAATATAAACAGGTATCAAAATACATATATAAAGAGGAATATTAAAGAAAAAACGTAAACAAATCAAGGAAATTCCCATTCCCAACAATATCTTAAACATATTGTATAAATAGTTAGTCAAAGTATATTTTCTTGCATCCATACGCATCAAGATCATGGCGTAATATTTATCTTTCGTAGGATCAAACATCGTATTGTTTGAAATGGCACCAGCAATCGTCAAGAAAAACAGAATATTTAAGATCATCAAAATTTTTGTATCATTGGATATAAAGAAAACAGGAACAAAAACAAACACCAAAACATACAAACCCTTATTGATAAATATACTTAATAATTCCCATAACAAAGCAATGCACGTAATAATATTTTTTAGAATCGTATTCCCATATAAAGTTACAGGTATTACTTTTTTGACAAGAGGAATTTGTCGAAGTGCATATAAAATTGAATTAATGCGATATGCCATTTTTAATTGAAATGATATCCAAAAACATTTAAGCATGATCTTCCTCCTGCAAGATGCGTAAGATATCTGTTTTTAATTCTTCTTCATCTAAAGTTGAAGATACAGCTCTTAACTCTCCCTGACTCAACAAAACAATCTCATCGCAAAGATCAAAAGCCAATTCCATGATATGCGTCGATAAAATCAATATACGATCATGTTTAAGATCTCTTAATATATTTTTCATCTCTTCAGCGACAACAACATCTAAAGAAGTCAATGGTTCATCCAATAATAAAACTTTGGGTGAAGCTATGATATTGATCAACATCTGCATTTTATTTTTCATACCATGCGAAAAATCCTTTAATAAACGATCACGATCTTCTCTTTCCAAATTAACGATATCAAAGTATTCATCAATTTCTTTTTCTTCCTGCAGGCTCTCTTTATTAATTTCAATAAAAAATTTTAGAAATTCACGTGCTGTCAAAAATTCAGGAACTTGAGGTGTTGATAATACATAACCTATATCTTCCAATCGTAAATCATGCTCACCCATTTCATCTTCAAGATAAAACCTTCCACCATCAACTGAAATATCTTGATTCAAACAATTGAACAAAGTTGTTTTCCCTGCACCATTTCTTCCTAATAAGCCATAGATCTTCCCTGGCTCAAAAGTGAATGTGACATCCTTTAAGACATCTTTAGTATCAAATCGTTTTTGAAGATGTTCTATTTTTAGTTTCATACGTCTATCCCTTTCATACATTACTATAAAAGTATTATATCATTACTACCCCCCCCCCATGACAATTGTATCTTTTCTTTCTATACTGAAAACAAAGGGAGATAGAGGTACATATTGTTGACTCTGACATAATTCAACTTTACGCTTATATTGGATGAAAACAATACTTTCCAGATATTGAAAAGCGACCAATCATAAAGACTGACCGCTTTGTATAATACTGGATATGAAATTGTTAAATTAGGATTTGCTATTATCTTATATATCTTTTATTTATATTTAAAATTAGTATTGATACTATTATTGTTACAATTAAAGTTATACAACAACTTAACAAACTATAATTAAATACAAATATTGCAGATAACCCATTTATTAAACAATGAGTTAATATACAAGGAAATACACCTTTCGATACCTTTCTTATTGTTGCCAAAGCATAGCATAAGGTTAAACACATTATTCCAAAAAGAAAATAGTTCATATTTGCATTTGCTGTTCCTATTATAAAAAATATTGGTAAATGCCATAACCACCAAATAATAGAAGTAAAGATTGTTGCTATATGAAATCCAAATTTCTTTTCCAATTCAGGTTGTAAAATCATTCTCCATCCAACTTCTTCATTTCCACCACCAAATAACATCATTGGTAAAATTACTATAAGCATAAATATAGGAGCACCAAATTTAAATCCATTTATTGCACACCCCAAAACATAATAAATCAATACAAATAAAATTACTAAAATATAAGTCCAAATATTATGTTTTATATCAAATATCTTTTTTAACCATTCTTTTAAATTCTTAACTTTGTTATTTCTCTTTAGTGATATATAAGAGGCAATAGTTGGAGAGAATCCCCCGATAATGTGCATAATCCTTAAAAGTATATTATTTATTGTCAAGTTAAATATTTGACTAATTAAAGCACAACCACCCCAAAATATTAGCATTATAACAAATGTTATTATTAAAAATTCTTTCACTAACTTTTTATTCATAAATACTCCTATCATCTCTACAAATTAGGATTTATTTTACAATTTGATTTCATATCCAATTTCACGTAAAACATATCCATCGTCAAACACTTCATCATAAACTCCATTAACTTTTGTGAAACCATTTTTTTGATACAATCGAATAGCTGGTTTATTTATATCTACTACAAATAATCGTAAATATTCAGCACCAAGTGATTTAGAAATTTCTTTTGCTTTATTGAGCATTTGCTGACCAATTCCTTTTTTAGAATACTCAACATTAACACCCAATCGGTCAATATACATTGCTTTAGCAGATTTTTCACTCCATTCAACATAAGCTTCTCCTGCATTGTTATCACATAAAGCAAAAGCAGATATGATTTCTTCATCATCTGCAATAACATAAAGACGCTTGTTATTTATGTCATCTTCAAAGAACTCGCAAGGATAAATATCGTCCCAAATTTGAATGTTATTTTTATTCATATTTTTTATGATTTCTTTATAAATTATTTTCAGTTGTTTCAAATCATCTATTCTTGCTAGTCTAAATTCCATCTTATCATCTCCAAAAAATCGATGTTGTTCATTATAATTACACTTCTAAATTCTAATTTCTGCTCTACAATTTAGGGTTCTACAATTTAGGATTTACTATTCTAAATCTGGTTGCTGTCCATCATGTGGTAACCATTTGCATTTTGAGATTTCCATATCCGTAAATGTCGCTTTAAATGATGACTCTTCAGGACTACACGCATAGATACCAAAACGAATTTCACCATTGCCATTCCACATATGACATACTCGCATTTGTTTAAATGTAGTACCATCTTCGGAACATTCAATACAATAATCGTCTTCACGACGACTTAATCTGTACCACATTGATTTTATATTTACATCAATTTCAGTAGTTGCCCAATCGGAATATCCGTTGTTTGTAACAACGCTTCCAAGATGTTGAAAGCTGTCATTTTCATATTCAATAGAGCCTTTGAGCCAATTTTCGCTGTCAAGATACATTACAATTCCACACTGGTCAAATCTGCATTTACTTT
This sequence comes from Faecalitalea cylindroides, assembly GCF_028321995.1. Classification (NCBI taxonomy): domain Bacteria; kingdom Bacillati; phylum Bacillota; class Erysipelotrichia; order Erysipelotrichales; family Erysipelotrichaceae; genus Faecalitalea; species Faecalitalea cylindroides. The sequence continues at coordinate 46,635 of NZ_JAQLXG010000011.1, read as the reverse complement.
GAAATTGAGTTTTGACAGTAAATGAAAAGAATTTATCATTTGTCTTCATTTGCAATACAGGTGCATTGTCATTTCTGAAATGATAATATGTTCTCTGCCATAAATCTGTATGCGGATTTGTAATAATTTCAATTTTATCAGCAGATATTGAATAATCTTTAGGTTTTCTTGTCCATTCTAATTTACTTACATCAAATTTCATAATATGAATTATCTCCTTCAAATTCCAATTTATAGAGATATTATACATCTATTTTTACCCTATGTTTTATAAATTCTAAATTTGGAAGAACAATCTATACTTCAATGAATAAAGGACAACACAATACTTTTAAAAAGGTATCACCCGATTTTTTCAGTATAGAAATCTTTTCTTTTTCGATTTCTTGAAAACCATATTCTTTGATATAATTTTTGTATGCAAGCATATATAGATAAACTCAACCAGGAAAAGATTCAATCCAGTCTTCCTTCTTTCTATCAAATCAAGGTCATTGACTCTACTGCCAGCACCAATTCATGGCTATCAGAACATACAGAGCTACCTGAAGGAACGGTTTTGATTGCAGATCATCAAACACAGGGAAAAGGAAGAAATGGCCGCTCGTTTTATTCTCCTTCAAATAGTGGCATCTATCTTTCTTTATTATTAAAGCCCAAAGAAGATAAAGAATGCGTCCTACACTATACAGCCTTAAGTGCCTTATGTATGTGTGAAGCCATTGAATCTGTATATGGATTCTTCCCTTCGATCAAATGGTTAAATGATATTTATTTTCACGATAAAAAACTTGGAGGAATCTTATGCGAAGGAAAGCTGCAGCAGGAACGCTTTGATTCTTTGATCATTGGCATTGGCATAAATGTCCATTCCTTTATTTATCCTGAAGATATTGCTTCTATTGCCTGTGCTGTTGAAGATTTTGTTCCGTTCAAAAAACCTCGCAATATATTGATCACAAGTTTTCTAGAGTCTTTTTATGATTACTATACCAATCATCATTCTTTTCTTCAGGCATATAAAGATCATCTTGCCTATATTAATCAAACAGTAAGGATCCTGCATCCCCAGAAAGAATATAAAGGAATGATCTTAGGAGTCGATGATTCTTTTCGACTTGTCATAAAAAAAGAGGATGGATCGATCGATCATTTATCCTCTGGTGAAATATCAATTCGACTTTGAATCCAGTCATGAAGTTCTTTAGCAAGATCTTCCTGGCTGATTTTTTTATATTCTGAAGCACGAATCGGTTTTCCATATTCAATTTCAAGTTGTTTAGTATGATCAGATGAAATATCTAGTGTATAAGCTTTTTTTAAGGCAACTGGCACAATTGTAGCTTTTGATAAATAAGCCGGCAACAAAGCACCTGCCTTGAACTCATTCATCGTATCTCCTTTTGATCTAGTTCCTTCAGGAAAGACCAAAAGATTCTTTTTTTGTTTAAGCTCTCTAGCAGCTTCTCTTAGCATATGCACATTGCCTTCTCTAGATTCACGGTCAAAATGGATCGTACCTATATTTCTAGCCCATCGGCCAAAAATAGGCATGGTTTCATTCTCTTTTTTTGAGATAAAAGCCAAATGAACCGGACAGCTTGCCAAGACAAGAGCTGGATCCAATGTGCCTTGATGATTGGATACAAAATAAATCGTTTCCTCTTTAGGAATTGTTTCAATTCCCTTAACAGATAAATCGTATCCCAGATATTTCAAAATAAAACGGCTCCATTTTTCCAGTCGAACCTGTGCTTCCAACTGACTTTTTTTCTCATATATCTTTGAGCTAACCCAGGCAACAGGCAAAACAGGTAAAGCTCGAATGATCTTAGATGTTTTCATGAGATTCCTTTCTTTGAACCAGGGCTGTCGCCATGGCAAATCCTCCATCATGGGCAATCGATACTTGAATCGTATACCCTTGATACTGAATTTCTTTTGGTGGCTCTACTACAATTTCCTTTAGCTTTAGAGGAATCGGTAATGCTTTGATAATGGCCTCTCTAGCGGCAAAGCGCCCTGCCAAAAACTCTTTTTGTCGATTTGAAGAATAATTTGAAAATTGTTCATATTCTTGTTCACTCAAGATCCTTCTGGCAATTTTGTAAGGATCCTTGATTCGATCGATATTTACAATATCACAACCGATCCACATTTATTCCACATCCTGTAAAGCACAAAGAATTTCACCATATGCGACTTTTTTATCGTCCACATAAGCTTCACAACCGGCAATACAAATACCACCGATCATACGTTTAAATTGAACCTTCATCCTTAATACATCCCCTGGTACGACCACAGACGAAAAACGCATCTTATTGATTCCCGCAAACAAAGGAATCTTTCCACGATTTTCTTCCTCTTTCAATAAATACACAGCTCCTGTTTGTGCCATAGCTTCTACGATCAGAACCCCTGGCATAACACTTTGTTGCGGAAAATGTCCTAAAAACTGCATTTCATTGGCACTGACACACTTGATTCCAACAATGGTTTTGGTTTCTTCATCAATGGATTCAATTTTATCAACCAACAAAAAGGGATATCTATGCGGAATGATCTTTTTTATATCTTCGTTTGATAACAACATACTAATCCTCCCATTTTTTAAATACCAAGGATGCATTATGTCCACCAAAACCTAAAGAGTTGCTCATGGCATAATGAATATCTTGATGACGTCCTTGATTTGCGACAATATCTAGATCACAGTCTGGATCGGATTCTTGATAATTGATCGTTGCCGGGATAAAACCTTCCTGTAAAGATTTGATAGAAATAATAGCTTCCACAGCTCCACTGGCACCTAACAAATGCCCTGTATTGCTCTTGGTTGAAGAGATAGCTAATTTATAAGCGTGGTCTTTAAAAGCTGCTTTAACAGCCATCGTTTCTGTCTTATCGTTTAGTTTTGTACTCGTTCCATGAGCATTGATATAGTCGATATCTTCTGCTTTGATACAAGCATCCTGTAATGCCTGTACCATGGCTTTGGCTCCACCTGAGCCATCATCCAATGGTGCTGTAATATGATGTGCATCGCAGCTTGAACCATATCCTACGATCTCGCCATAGATCTTGGCATTGCGGGCCTTGGCATGCTCTAATTCTTCCAGGATCAAGATCCCGGCACCTTCACCCATGACAAAACCACTTCTCTGTTTATCAAAAGGAATGCTGGCTCTTTTGGCATCATCTCCAGTATGTAAAGCACGCATTGACTGGAAACCGGCAATGGCTAATGGAGTGATCGCAGCTTCACTGCCACCAGCTAACATAACATCTTCATAGCCATCGCGAATTCGATGAAAAGCTTCTCCAATCGCATTGGAACCAGCCGCACAAGCTGTTACAACACAAGAAGTTGCTCCTTTTAAGCCCCAGTCAATTGCCACCTGTCCTGCTGCAAGATTGGCTAAAGCCATAGGAATAAAGAATGGAGAGACTCTTGAAGCTCCTCTTTCGCTTAACGTATGTGAAGCTAATTCAATTGATTCAATACCCCCAATTCCTGAACCAATGATGCATCCAAAACGATCTGCATCCGAAATTTCTTTATCAAATCCAGCATCCTGCATCGCTTGTTTAGAGGCGATACGAGCAAACTGTGTAAAACGATCATTAAACTTTAGATCACGTTTAGAAAAATAAGTTTCCATGTCTAGATCTTTTACTTCAGCCGCCAATTTCACCTTATAATCACTTGTATCAAAGTGCGTAATCGGAGCAATTCCACATACTCCTTCTTCAATACTATTCCATAAAGCATTTACATCATTTCCAATAGGAGAAATAACTCCTAAACCTGTAATTACAACTCTACGCATAATTCCTCCTACATGATCATGCCGCCATCGACATGAATCGTTTGACCTGTTACATATTTAAAGGCATCGCTTGCCAAGGCAACACATACATTGGCCACATCTTCTGGTTGCCCAAATTGTCTTAATGGAATTTGTTCCATCATCTTCGCTTTGTCTTTCTCTGCCAGTTTTGCGGTCATATCCGTTTCGATAAAGCCAGGTGCAATCGCATTGACTCGTATATGACGAAGCGCCAATTCTCTAGCTGCAGATTTTGTCAAACCAAGCACGCCGGCTTTGCTGGAGGCATAATTGGCCTGCCCGGCATTTCCCATGATACCTACAACGCTTGACATATTGATGATCGAACCACTTCTTTGTTTCATCATGATCCTTGAAACATGTTTGATACAATTAAAGGTCCCTTCCAGATTCACGGCAATGACCTTATGAAAATCTTCATATGACATTCTTAACATCAAACCATCTTTATTGATTCCTGAATTATTTACCAAAACATCTATTCTTTCAAATGTCTCAATACTCTTTTCAACCATTGTTTTTACTTGATCTTCATCAGATACATCTGCTTGAACAACAAGTGTCTTTACACCCAATGCTTCAATTTCCTGCTGTGTATTTAAGGCCGCTTCTTTAGAACCATTGTAGTTGATGACGATGTTATAACCTTCTTTGGCAAAAGCTAAGGCAACAGCTTTTCCAATACCTTTGGCAGCCCCAGTAATCAATGCTGTTTTATTTACTTGTTCCATGTCTGCAGCATCCTTTCTACATCTTCCATTGTATTGATCGTAAATACATTCACTTTGCGATCGATCTTTCGAACAAAACCTGTCAGTGTCTTTCCTGGACCAATTTCGACAAATGTATCGACACCATCTTTGATCATATTTTGAATCGTTTGTTCAAAATAAACACTTTGACAAATTTGCTGCTTCAAGATCTTGATCAAATCTTCGATCGTTTCATATTCATGAACTTTTCCGTCCACGTTGTGATACACAGGAATAGAAGGTAAAGATAACGAACTTGTCTTCAACACTTCTTCAAGTTGATTGCTGGCAGGAGTGAGTAAAGAAGAGTGGAAAGCTCCGCTGACACTTAAAGGTAAAACTCTTCGCGCTCCTTTTTCCAATAACATTGGTGTCGCCATTTCTAAAGCTTCTATTTGCCCGGTAACAACAATCTGCCCTGGACAGTTATAATTGGCCACTTCAAGAACCAACCCTTTTTCATTTACTTCTTTGCATACTTCCAAGATCTTGCTTGCGTCTAATCCTAGAACTGCACGCATTCCCGTTGTGTTCTGCGGCAAGGCATTGGACATTAAGATCCCTCTTTGACGTACGATATTAATTGCAGTTTGTGCATCCATTGAACCTGCACAACATAACGCGCTGTATTCTCCTAAGGAAAGGCCGGCACATACATCTGGTTTTATACCTTTTGATTTCAATCCTTCTAAGATCATCAAAGAAGCTGCCACAATCGAACTTTGTGCATAAGCTGTATCATTCAATGTTTCCTGCGGCCCTTCAAAACAAAGCTTTTTTATGTCGTAATCACAATGCAGGTTATCCATCAATTCTTTACTTGAAGGGCAATGATCATAGAAATCTTTTGCCATTCCTACAATCTGTGAGCCCTGCCCTGCAAATAGAAATGCTGTTGTCATTGTTCTTTCACCTCTCCTTTTAATTGATCCATTAATGTATGTACATCAATGATCTCATGAATCTTTTCGGCACTTGTTCCACAAAAGAACAAGCCATTCTCCATATCTCCTTTAACCGCTCGAATCAAAGCACGAGTTATACAGTAAGGCGTCGAACTTGGAGTGCATGGAAGCATGCAAGCCAAACAATTTGAAACACTTTGATTTGACTCTGTTTCCGTTCTTTTGACAAACTCATTTTTAATGGCCCTGCCTGGAAAACCAGCCGGGCTTTTTACATAGACAATATCTTCCTTTTTTGCCTTTAAGATCATCTGTTTAAAATTTTCATGAGCATCACATTCGTTTGTCGCAATAAAACGTGTTGCCATCTGTACACCAGAAGCGCCTTGATCAATATAGTTTTGAATATCTTCATGTGTAAATATTCCACCGGCAACAAAAACCGGAATCTGTTTATTATATTTCTTTTCAAATGGTACAAGTTCTTCTAAAACCTCTTTTAAGATTTGTTCTAGCGTTTGATATGTTCCGTCTTCTAGATCTTTTTTCTTAAAGCCTAGATGTCCTCCTGCTTTTTGACCTTCGATTATGACAAAATCTGGTGTTGTATTATGATGTTTATCCCATACACGACACAACAATCGACATGCCTTGGCACTTGATACAATTGGTGCCAACATGATCTTGCCCTCTGCATACTTTGGCAAATCTAAAGGTAGTCCAGCTCCAGATATGATCGCATCTGCCCCAGCTTCAACAGAAGCTTTTACATAGGATTCATAATTTCTGGATGCAACCATAATATTGACTCCTAGAAGCCCGCGTTTTACTTCATTGGCTTTTTGAATTTCCTTTTTTAATGCTCGAATATTAGCTTCTAAAGAATTGGTTTCAAAATCTGGTTCATTAAATCCAGGCATAGCGGCTGAGATAACACCCATACCGCCTTCTTTTCGAACAGATGATGCCAAGTTTGATAAAGATACACCTATTCCCATACCACCTTGAATAATTGGAACTTCTAAGATCTTATCTTTTAGCTTTATAGGTCTTAACATTGGCATTCCTCTATTTTCTTTTTCAGTTCTTCCAGTTGTTTTTTAGAATCATTCATCATATCTTCAAAGATTTCTGATAGAGGACGAATTTCCTTACATAAGCCGGCAACCTGCCCCATCATGACAGATCCAGTTTTCATATCGCCTTCAAAAACAGCTCGTCTTAATCCACCAAGAGTCAATTTTTCCATTTCTTCAGGTTTGGCACCTGCTTTTTCTAATTTTAAATACTGACGGCTCATTGAATTTTTTAAGATACGCACCGGCGTATTTAAAGTTCTTCCAGTTACGACCGTATCTGTATCCTTTGCCTTTAAGACAGCATTTTTATAGTTTTCATGAATTGGACATTCTTCACTTGCCAATAAACAAGTTCCTAACTGAACACCACAGGCTCCTAAAGATAGAGCTGCATTAAAACCTCTGCCATCTGCAATTCCCCCAGCTGCAATGACTGGAATATTCACTGCATCAACAACTTGAGGTAATAAAGCCATCGTTGTCTGTTCATTGACATGTCCACCCGCTTCTGTTCCTTCGGCAATGATTCCATCAGCTCCTGCTCTTTCCATACGAATCGCAAGAGCAACACTGGCTACAACAGGAAAGACCTTAGTTCCTGAAGCCTTTAACATTTCCATATATTTTCCTGGATTTCCTGCTCCAGTGGTTACAACAGGCACATGATTCTGCGCAATAACTTCCATGATGGCATCTGTTTCCGGATTCATCAACATGACGTTGATGCCAAATGGTTTATCTGTCAAAGAACGAATTTTTTGAATACTTTCCTGAACTTGCTTGGCATTCATAGCCCCTGTTCCAATAATACCTAATGCTCCACTTTCTGAAACTGCTGCAGCAAATTCAGGTGTTGCGATATTGGCCATAGCGCCTTGAAATATAGGATATTTGATATTAAGCATCTGATTGATCATCATGTTTTCCTCCTTCGATATGAATCTTGCAGGCTGCCCAGGTAAATCCTGCCCCAAAGCCAACTAATACAAGATTCATATTTTCTTTGATCTTGTTTTGTTGCCATGCCTGGCCTAGCGCCAATGGAACACTGGCAGCTGATGTATTACCAAATTGATCTAAATTGATAAACATCTTATCCATTGGAAATTTCATTTTCTTGCTGACATATTCTAAGATGCGAATATTGGCCTGATGGGGAATCATTAAATCGATCGAATCAATGCTCTCTTCTTTAAGCACATGTTCGATCGCATCTGGCATGGAGCGTATCGCAAAGCGGAAGACTTCTCTTCCATTCATGCTAAGATAAGGTTTCTCTTGGGCTATATTTTTCAATTCTGGTTGTAAAGAACGCCCGGCACAATATAGTGCCTTATCTTTATCTCCTTTGGACCTAGCATAAAAAGTCATGTTAGAACCATCGTCGCAGTGTTTGATCAGGACGGCTCCTGCTCCATCACCAAACAAAACACAGGTATTGCGATCTTTCCAGTCTAAGATCTTAGATAAAGTTTCTGCCCCTATCACAAGAGCTATACCTTTATCCAACATTCTAGAAGCACACTGTAAAGCATAAATAAATCCACTGCATGCTGCATTGATATCAAAAGCCATGACGGGATCCTCATTAAGACCTAGAGCTTCCTGCACTAAACAAGCACACGATGGTGTGACATTATCTGGCGTACAGGTTGCCACAATAATTAATGAAATTTCATGTTTATCGATATGATTTTCTTCGATCGCTTTTTTGGCAGCTCTGATTGCCAGATCACTGGTATTTTCATTTTCTGATACTGTTCGCTGCTTGATGCCGGTTCTTGACTGGATCCACTCATCACTTGTATCTACAACATTCTTTAACATGTCATTGGTTACACAATTTGAGCCATAAGCATAGCCACAGCCAATTATCTTGACATTTTCCATGATCCTTCTCCTAAATGACGAAATTTTTCATAACGTTTTTCTACCAGCGTAGTCGTTTTCATCTTAGTCAGTTCATTCAATGTTTCTTTCAACATTAGATCCATCTTATCAACAACACTCTGCAGATTTGAAGCGGCTCCACCAAATGGTTCTGGTACGATTTCATCAATTACTTTTTTCTCCAAAAGGTCTTTGCTGGTAAGCTTCATCACATCACAGGCTTCTTTAGCACGTGAGCCATCTTTCCACAATATAGAGGCAAATCCTTCAGGAGATAGAATAGAGTAAACTGCATATTCTAACATGAAGATCTTATCGGCCACACTTAGCGCAAGAGCTCCACCACTTCCTCCTTCAGAAAGAACAAAGCATATAACAGGTGTCTTTAATGATGAAAACGTATATAGACAATCGGCGATTGCCTGGGCCTGCCCTTTTTCTTCGGCTTCTTTACCCGGATAAGCCCCCGGTGTATCGACAAAAGTAATGATCGGTCTATTAAACTTTTCTGCCTGCTTGGCTAGACGAAGCGCTTTACGATATCCTTCTGGCTGAGGCATTCCAAAGTGCTGCTTTAAATTTTCTTCAACTGTTTTTCCTTTGGATTGTGCAAGAATCGTTACCGGCATTCCATGAAATGATCCTAAGCCGCATAACATGGCTGGATCATCCAAGCTTTTACGATCTCCATGTAATTCAATAAATTCATCAAACAATAAATCGATATAATCCTGGGCTTTAGGTCGATCAGGTCTTCTGGCAAGTTCAACATGATCCCAAGGTGTCAGAACGGTTTCTTTTTGAATTGTTTCAATTTGTCTTTGATAGTCATTCCACATATCCAGATCTTTTTCATCGATCTGCATCTGTTGAATCTTTATTTCATTTATTTTCTGCTGTGCTTCTTTAAGATTCATGATATGCTCCTTTTACAATGGAATGACAAGAGTCTTCCAAGCTCTTCTTTCATCTTTTCACGAGGTACGATTCGATCGATAAAACCTTTCTCTAAAACAAATTCAGCGGTCTGGAAATTGTCTGGCAATTTTTCATGAATCGTATCTTCAATCACTCTTTTACCCGCAAAACCAACCAAAGCATAAGGTTCACTCAAAATGATATCTCCTAACATCGCAAAACTGGCGCTGACACCTCCCGTTGTTGGATGTGTCAAAACAATGATCGATAACAATCCTGCATCACTATGCTTTTTCATTGCGGCTGAAGTTTTTGCCATTTGCACCAAAGATAAGATACCTTCCTGCATTCTGGCACCTCCACTTGTACAACATAAAATCAAAGGTTGTTTTTTCTTCGTGGCCAGCTCTATAGCTCTAGTAATCTTTTCTCCTACAGCCGCTGACATGCTTCCCATGAAAAAATTAGAATCCATTACACCAATCACGCATGGAAGGCCTTTGATCTTTCCCGCTCCTGTAATCACGGCTTCTTTCATGCCCGTTTGTTTTTGAAGTCTTTCCAATTTATCTTTATATCCAGGAAAATCATCTGGATCAACACTGATCATCTTGGCATCTGTTTCTTTAAATGTTCCTTCATCGATCAATTGACGAATTCTTTCTCTGGCAGAAATTTTAAATGGATGATGACATTTAGGACACACATAATGATTGGATACTAGATCCATCATGGCCACTGAGGTATGACAATGTGAACAACTCATGAATACATGATCTGGAATCTCTTTAGCCTTAGGGATAGGTTTTTTACGCCATTTACGAAAAACATCCAGGCGATTCTTTCTCTCTTTAAATAAATTGTCCATTTTCTTTTAACCTCTTCAACAATATTGGAGCATAGCCAATATCATGACTTCCTTCTATAAACTCTTTTTGATACAGCGTTAAATAGTTAAATTCAATATTGGTCTTTACCCCGGAAACAATTGTTTCTTCCAAACTGGCACGCATTTTTTTAATGCATTCCAAACGATTTCCAGCTGAAACGATCAATTTCATGATCATCGAATCATAGTATGGGGAAATAATAGAACCATTATATACAGCTGTATCCACACGAACTCCATGTCCTCCTGGCACATGCATAAATGTAACTGGCCCTGGACTTGGCGCAAAATCATGTGCAACATCTTCGGCATTGATGCGACATTCCATCGCATGTCCATGACACTGAATATCTTCCTGCTTTAATGTAAGATGCTGGCCAGATGCTATTTTGATTTGCCATTTGATCAAATCGACACCCGTTATAGCTTCAGTAACAGGATGTTCCACCTGAATTCTTGTATTCATTTCCATAAAGTAGAAATTTCCTTGTTTATCCATCAAGAATTCCATCGTTCCGGCTGAATCATATCCAATCAATCTTGCAGCATTGACAGCCTGTGATAACAGTTTTTCTCGATTATCACGAGTCAAAGCTGTACATGGTGCTTCTTCAATGATCTTTTGGTTTTTTCTTTGGAATGAACAATCTCTTTCAAACAAATGAACCACGTGTCCATAATGATCCCCTAAGATCTGCACTTCGATATGTTTTGGATTTTCAACATACCGTTCCATATACACTTCATCATTTTCAAAACATACTTTGGCTTCCTGTCTGGCTTCGGTATAGGCATTTTCAAGATCTTCGGCCTTATAAACGATTCGCATACCTCGACCACCACCGCCTAGACGTGCTTTGATAATAACAGGATAGCCAATTGACTCCGCCATGTTTTTAGCATCTTCAACACTGTTTAAGGCATCCTCGCATCCTTCAACAACAGGAACTCCAGCTTCTTTCATCAGTTTTCGAGCTTGTGTCTTATCACCCATCATTTGTATCAATTTAGGATTTGGGCCTACAAAAGTCATATCGCATTCCTGCACCAGGCGGGCAAATTTAGCATTTTCACTTAGAAATCCATATCCTGGATGCACCGCATCGCAACCTGTTGAGCATGCCGTTTGTACGATCAAACCCATGTTTAAATAACTGTCTTTGGCAGGTGCTGGACCAATGCAGACTGCCTGATCGGCCAGCTGGACCGCAAGTGATTCTTTATCTGCCGTAGAATATACAACAACTGTTTCAATTCCCAACTCTTTACAGGCACGAATGATTCGAACAGCTATCTCTCCACGATTGGCAATCAATAAACGGCGAATCATTCAAGTTCTCCTAATACGACAAGTACTTGTCCGTATTCCACCATAGAACTATCTTCCACACAGATTTCTTTTACGATACCTTCTTGATCTGACTGAATTTCATTCATTGTTTTCATTGCTTCTACCATACATACGACATCTCCCTTATGCACAATGTCTCCTACACTGACATATGGTTTATCTTTAGGTGATTTAGCACGATAAAATGTTCCTACCAAAGGAGAAGTAATTTCAATCTTGTTTTCATCCTCTATTGGTTTTGGTTCTACTTGTGTATGCACGATCTGTGAAACAGGAATACTTTGTGCTGGACCTGTTGGTTTTTCCAAACGAATCTTTAGATTGCCTTCTTCAAGTTCCATATGTGAAAGATTACTTGCTTCAAAGATTTCGATAATTTCTTTGACTTGCTTAGTTTCCATACCCATCACTCCTCTTATTGAAAATGAGCCAAGATCTCTTAGCTCACTGTGTTCGACGATTTACTTCTTTTTTGCTTCGATGATATCGATTACGTCTTGAACTGTTTCCAGTTTCGCAAGCTCTTCATCTTCGATACGAATATCAAATTCGTTTTCTAATTCCAATGCCAACTCAACAGCTGCCAAAGAATCGATTCCTAGATCATCATTCAATTTAGCTTCTGGTTTAATTTCTTCTTCATCTACATTGATCGCATCGATCAATACTTTTTTGATATCTTCAAACATAATTTTTCCTCCTATTTACTTTGACATTCAAAACATTTAACGAGTGTATTATAATTACTTTGACACTCAAAGTAAATAGTTTGATAGTCAAAATTTATATTTTTTTACAAGAAATTAAAAAAATCTGCCCAAACGGACAGATTTATGCACCTTTTTTCTGATCTGAATACATATCACTAAAGTATTCTAATATATTTTCAAGTGTGGCATTCAAGACTTCATTTTCTTCTAAACCAAGATCTCCAATTGCCTTATTGATCATATTTTCATGAAATTCATCATGAATCTTTAATACCTCAAGCGCTTTAGGCGTATTTCTTAAGCGAACAATGCGACGATCATTTTCATCTCGATATCGTTCAACATATCCTTTCTTTTCTAAACGAGATATATTGGTCGTTAGAGTTCCTGATGTGACCATCAGTGTTCTAGCTAAATGACTCATCGTATTGGAGCTGGCCTTTTCAATACGTTCAAGAATATGAACCTCATTGATCGATAGCTCTACTCCTTTTTGTTTCAAGTTGTTTGCCTCAATATATAAAATATAGTTAAAGAGGTAAACCAAGAGTTCATTTAACGTATGTCGAGTCTTCTGTTTTTTTTCGTTTTTATTACTTATTTCACCCTGTGTCATTGTTTACAAAATACATTGTTTTCTACAATAAGTCAAGAAAAGCCCTCGAAAAAGTTATGACAATTATCTTAATTAGTAATCTTTCTCAAAATCTTCTCACAAAATAAAAAACTCCTTTATATAAAGGAGAAACTAACTTATGGCGAAGATGGTGGGATTCGAACCCACGCGCCCTTGCAGACCTATCGCATTTCGAGTGCGACCTCTTGGACCTCTTGAGTACATCTTCATTTTTTGTCCTCTTTGAAATTACGCCAGATCAATAAAAAAATCAAGAGTTCTTTTGTAATTCTTGATGTTTTCTTTCTATTATATTTAAATCATGTATAATAATTGAGGCGTAATTTTTTAGGAGGCAATTATGATCTTAGAACAAATTGATAAAGAACTATTAGCTATGGCAGAAGAATCTGATTCTGTATTAAAAGATATTTACCAAAATATTGATGATATATGTTTACATAATTCAAATCGAGTCTTATCCGCATTTATTGAAAATCAAGTATCATACTCTGATTTTGCGGATATTAACGGTTATGGAAACTATGATGAAGGACGCGACAAGATTGAAAAGATCTTCGCAAGTGTATTAGGGTGTGAAGATGCATTGGTTCGCCCTCAGATCATGAGTGGAACAAACGCAATCTATTTAACACTCTCAGCTCTTTTAAAACATGGAGATACTATGATTTCAATTTCTGGAGCACCTTATGACTCATTACAGGAAATGATTGGCATCATTGGTGAATCTACACAATCTTTAAAAGCTTATGGAGTTAAGTATGAACAAATTGATTTAGTAAATGATGATTTTGATGATGACAAGATCATTGAACGTTTGAAACAAGGAAATGTAAAATTGATCGAAATACAGCGTTCTAGAGGTTACTCTCATCGTTTATCTTTAACTATCGCAAAGCTTGAAAGAATCATCAAAAAAATTAAAGAAGTAGCTCCAGAAGTCATCATTATGGTTGATAACTGTTATGGTGAGCTAGTTGAAAAACTAGAACCTGGCCACATTGGTGCAGATGTTGTCGTTGGATCTTTGATGAAAAACTTAGGTGGAGGAATTGCCTCAACAGGTGGATATGTTGCAGGAAATGCCGACTTGATCCATATGGTTGCCGAAAGATTGACCGCACCTGGTATTGGAAAAGATCTAGGGGCAAACTTTAATTTAAACAACTCATTCTTTAAGGGAATCTTCATGGCACCAAGCGCTGTAAAAAGTGCTTTAAAAACGGCTGTTTTTACGGCATACATGTTAGAGAAGCTGGGATATAAAAATGTATCTCCTGCCTATAACGAAGAAAGAACCGATATCATTCAAACTTTAGAACTTGGCACAAAAGAAAACCTTGTAAATTTCACACAAGGCATTCAGGCAACAAGTCCAATTGATTCCTTTGTTCGTGTCTTACCAGCTCCAATGCCTGGTTATCCATTTGATGAAGTTATGGCAGCAGGAAGTTTTACACAGGGAAGTACGATCGAATTAAGTGCCGATGCTCCAGTGGTTGAACCTTATACATTATATATGCAGGGTGGACTAAGCTTAGAATATGGAAAGCTATCTATCCTACTAGCACTAACAAATATGAATAAATAGAGAAAAGCTGTTAGAAAATTTCTAACAGCTTCCTTTTTGTCCTCCATCAATTCGTATAACGGTATTATTAATAAAATCAGCTTCGTCACTAATTAAAAATTTAACCAGATACGCAACTTCTTTAGGATCACCATAGCGACTGACCATGATTTTTTCTACTTCTTCTTTTAAAAATTCTTCATCATAGCCATCTAATTCATTTTCGGTTCCAATAAATCCAGGAGCGATGCAGTTTACATTTACATACGGTGCAAACTCAAAAGCCAGATTATGTGTTAGTGATATCAAGGCAGCTTTAGATGCATCATAATCAATGCACATTGGATAATACGTATTGATTCCATTGGTAGAAGAGATATTGATAATTCTTCCGTATTCTTTCTCTAACATATGTCTATAAACTCTTTTAGCACAGTTAAAGGCTCCTACTACATTTACATCCAAGGTCCTTTTAAATTCTTCGGATGTTTTTAAATGGAATAAATTGGAAAGATCAATTGCGGCATTGTTGACCAGAATATCAACACCGCCTAATTTTTCTTCAATTTTTCTGACCATCTGATCCACTTGATTTACATCCGATACATCCGCACAAATTGTTAAACATCGAACCGAATATGTATTTATGATTTCTTCTTTTAGTTTTGCGGCCGCTTCATGAGAAGTCAAATAATTGATCACAATATCATAATGGTTTTTGGCCAGTTCCAAGGCAATAGCTTTTCCGATACCTTGAGCTCCTCCAGTAATAAGTACAACTTTATTCATAGGTAAAAAAGAAAGAGCTTATTAAGCTCTTCCTGCATACTTTCCATCTGTTGAGAATACAACGATTTTTTCTCCTGGTTCAATAAACTGAGGAACTCTTAATGATAAACCAGTTTCTGTTACTGCATCTTTTGTCTGGTTAGATGGTGCCCCTTTGATAGCAGCATCTGTTTCTGTAATCGTTAATTCTACTTTTTCCGGTACTGAAACAGACAATAATAATCCTTCAAAGAACATCAATTGAACTTCTGCACCTTCAACGATGAAGTATTTATTGAAGCCTACCTGATCTTCTGTCAATTCATATGTATCATATGTTTCCATATCCATGAAATAATAAGTTGAGTCAGCCTGATAAGAATACTGAGCTGCTTTTTTAGAGATATTTGCCTGTTCGAATTTAGTAGAGGCATTGAAGTTTCTTTCCTGTGTATTGCCTGTTTTTAAATTCTTCATCTTTGTTTTTAAGATTGCAGCTCCCTTACCTGGTTTTACATGCTGGAAATCCAATACCTGCCATGGATCTCCGTCAACAATTAAAGTTAATCCTGTTCTAAAATCACCTGCTGAAATTGCCATAATTATCGCTCCTATACTTTCTATTTATTACATATTTAATTGTATCAGTTTTATCAGATATCCTCAAGATTTTATCAGAATATCGATAAGCGCTCTTCTTCTTTGTGTGACTTGATATAATTGCTCCATTTAATGTAGCCGTATGTTGTATTTGTAAAATATCCTAACTTTAAGATCAATAAGACATACTGTCCAGAAATGATATTGATCACAGCTTCTAATGCAGCACAGATATACCATGCGATCCATTGTTCCCTGAATCTAAAGAAGATAAACAATCCATTTGCTATACCTACTGCTGAAGCACATGCATCTATATAAATAATTGCTGTTTCTATTGATTTATTATTATAAAAATCTGTTGCAATATCCAAGCCGCTGATCAAATATCCGATCACAAATGTCCATAAAATAATACCTATAATGACAAGGACTTCCTGCCATCCTTTTAAGCGTCTTACAACGGTTAATTCATCCTCATTTTCATCTTTGTGTCTTGACCAGTTGATATAACTAATAATATCTATAGGCAACCAGAAGAATAATGTTGTTGCCATGGTCGCAAAGCGATACATCAATACGACACACATGGCTATCTCGACAATTTCGACCAGTACCGAGACTAAGAAATTATACCTTGATTGTTTTGATATCAACAATTCACAAAGAATATTTAAGAATGTATCCAATAGATACAACAACATGATAATGATACCATTGACTCCATTAGCACTCTCTTCTGGGAATAATACTGAGAAAATAGTAGCCAATACCATAATAGACATAAACCATGACTTTTCATATGTCGTAAATTGTCTTGAGAATAACATCATTATCAATAAAGACAATACCAAGATCAAAGAGGCATTCGCAAAGTTAAAAATCGGCATTGTCTGGTTTGCCATGATTTCCTGATATTCCTCTTGAGCCTGAGCTTGACTTACATCTTGGTGATCAAAATATAGTTTCGTTCCATCACTTGTTTCGAATTCATAACCTGTGATCGTTTTTGCGTCTAGATTTTCATATTCTTCATATGTGTAAGTTACGACCAGTTCTTTATCTCCTGCACGATATGTAACATCGCACATCGCGTTTTCTTCACCGTCATAATCTTCCATTTCAAAGTCACGTGTCATTTCCATACTTTGAACAAAAGAAATAGTGCCCACATCTGAATTGATCTTGGTAAAACCAACTCCGTATGAAATGATTGACCCTAGTATCAATAAAACTAAGATAATAATTTCAATTATCCTTAGTTTTTTATTAGGTTCAATGTTTTTTTGAAAAAACTTAACCATAGAATAATTTCTCCCTTCATAATATTCTCTTTCCTTAAAATGCGTGGATATTATAATAAATTTCCTTCATTTTGTAAATTTGAACCCCGTCGATTCCAAACCATCCTATATTCTTTTTCACCAGTGTTTTTATCAACATCCTCATATTGAACACAAAATTCTTCAATTTGATAAAAGAGAATCGCATTAAGATTTTTCTGATATACATTTAATGATAGATGTTCTTTTTTAGCTTTTACGTGATTTAATAAAGCTTTTCCTATCCCTCTTTTTTGATATTGATCTAGAACAAAGATTCCTTCGATATGCTCTTTATCAAGACCTATAAAACCCATAATTTCTTTTTCTATTTCATACAAATAAACTTCTGCCTGTAAGAACATATCTTTGATTATTTCATGATGCTCTTTCCAATAATTGGATGCGATAAAATCATGTGCTTTGATATTTGTTTCTAACCATATCTTAGCCACTGTATCGACATCTTTTTCTTCTAATACTCGAATCAAAAAAATACCTCCAATTTCTTTTATCGGGCTTTATTATACGTTACGTTTATATTGAATCATAGATAAACTATGTCTTAAAAAAGCAAAAAAGGACCTTCGTCCTTTCTTACTTGAGTTTTCTTCTACATAAATTTGTCTTTTTACACTTTGGACATCTTAGATATCGCTTAGTAAATGTATGATATCCTTTAACATACTCATGAATGGTAGGCATAAATTGATGATGACATGATGGGCATTCGTAATAGCCTGTTTTTGAATCTGTCAGAATGATTGAGATAATGCTTAAAATAATAATGATCAATGCGATACTGATCAAAAAGATTCGAATAATTGTATTTAAATTTAAAAAAGAAGCCATCATGATCAAAGAAACTGATGCGATAATAGTTGTTACGATCGATACAATTGTTTGAAATAATCGTTTTCTATTTGCTTCGTTTTCCTTTAATAAAGAAAGCATATTATCTTCTGCTTTTTCTTGATAATTTATTATCGATAACTTTTCTCCAGATAACAGCTCATTTACACTTATATCTAAAGCTTCACATAAAGGCAACATTAACGATACCTCAGGCAACCCATTTCCAGTTTCCCTTAGTTAAAGATATGAACCCTCTTTATCAGTCTACTTTTCCAATAAATCGGTAGTATATCTCTATTTCCTGTATTCTTTCGTTCTCCTCATTCGTTGTTGCTTCGTGAATAAGGATTTTTTCTATCATTGCATTTAATAACGGTGCTGTCAGTTCCTTTGGTACGGAATACTCCTTGATTAACTCAATCCACTTTTCAGCACCTATCATATCCTGTTCCATTTTACTTAATTCTTCTCTTAGGTTGGTTATCTGCTGTTCAAGTTCTATCTGCTCTTTTTGATATTTCCCCGACAGCATGATGAAGTTTCGTTCCGTTATCTTCTCACAGGCTCTATCTTCATACATTTTTGCAAATAAACGGTCAATCTCATTTTGTCGGTTCTCGGCTTTCTTCAAGGCACTTGCCTTTTTCTTCTTTTCCCGTATTCGCTCTGCATTGCCGACTTTCTGTATTTTGTTCAATACCTTTTCTTCGTCCTGCTGTACTGCCTTAGCCCAATACTGCAATCGTTCCAATACAGCTTGATACAGCACATCATAGCGGATATAGTGCATAGAACAATAACCTTTGCCAAACTGTCCGTAGAAACTACAAGAATAATAACTATACGGTGTTTTATTTGCCTTATTTGTCGCAAACCTCATAGACCAGCCACAATCCGCACACTTGACAAGCCCTGCAAATATCGGCGTTGCCTTTTCCTTTGTCTGTCTACGCCTTGATTTTATCTGCTCCTGCACACGATAGAACACTTCCTTGTCAATAATCGGTTCGTGCGTGTTTTCTACTCGAAACCATTCGCTTTCGGGCTTTCGTACTTTCTTCTTGCTTTTGAAAGAAACGGTTGATTGTCGATTATGAACGCTGTTTCCGATATAGACTTCACTTTTCAATATCGCCTTTACATGAGCAATCGTCCACTCATAACGCTTGCTTTCGGGCTTTCCCTCAAAGATATGAGCAAAAGTACCGTACCTTGTAAAATTCAACCAAGACGCTGTCGGGACTTTTTCTTCTCGCAGTATTTTTGTGATTTTGGCACTACCGTAACCTTGATAGGCTAGAGAGAAGATTTTTTCAACAATCCATTTTGTTTCCTCATCAACCAACAGTTTCCCTTTGATGTCGGGGTGTTTCTTATATCCTAACGGAGCATAAGCCCCATAATACGCACCCTCTGCAAATTTCGTCTTAAAGGCTGATTTCACTTTACGGCTCGTATCTCTTGCCACCCATTCATTGATGATGTTCTTAAATGGTGCAATCTCACTTTCGCCTTTTTCGCTGTCCACACCGTCGTCAATCGCTATGTAACGGACATTATGGCTGGGAAAATACAATTCTGTATATTGTCCTGTCATAATATAATTTCTACCAAGTCGTGATAAGTCTTTTGTTACAACACAGTTGATTTTTCCTGCCTCTATATCCTCAATCATTCTTTGAAAACTCGGTCTGTCAAAATTTGTTCCCGACCAGCCGTCATCAATATATTCATCAATCACATTCAAATGATGTTCTTTTGCATATAGACGCAACATACTTCTTTGTGTGGTAATGCTGGAACTTTCGCCCTGTAATTCATCATCTCGGCTTAACCTAAGATAAAGTGCAGTATTGTAAATCTGTTGTTTCATTGTCAGTTATCCTCCTTTATAACTAACCCGTGTTTACAATACCTGCTTGCAAGTAAAGTATAACACGGGTACTTTTTGTCATTCAATCTATTTCTTACAACTGCACCGATTTTATGCGATTGTCTGCTTTGCTTTTTCCAACATGACATCAGTTAGAAGTTCTTCCATTGTCTTTCCCTTTTCGGAGAAATGCTCTTTTACAACAATCTTTGTCTTTCCTCTGTTGCCAATGCCACACTTGTTATTTTTCTTTTGAATTGTTTTTACAGCATTATCAATAACACATACCCCCTTTCTGTAAAATCTTTCTAAGCAATTCAACGGCTTTTGTCATAGCCCACAGGACTTCCACCTCTGCATAGTTCTTATGTAGCCGTACCCATTGCGTGCGACGCTTTTAACGCTCAAGCTGTGGCTGTACGGGAGTATCATTATCTGACAGCACAGGTCATGGCGATAAAAGAGGACAAATCTTTTACAAGAACACAGATAGGTTGTCGCTCACTTTTGCAGGAGAAAGGTCATGGCGTATCTGTTTCAACGGCTCGCTGTCTGTCAAAGGTATTGAATTGCTTTATTCAGTTGTCAAAGAGCGATTGAAAGAAGAAAATCATCTTTCCTATATATCGCGTTGGAAAAGAGTAAAAGCGTAACCAATATTCAAAACTTTTTTCTTTTCTTGTACCATATAGGGAAAGAAATTGTCATTCTGCTAAGTTGATGATGAAAAGATTTCTTTTCACACCCTAACTACCTATGCAATACCGTTACTGCCAACTATGAAATGAAAGATTTTGTTTGCTCCATATAGGGAACGACAACTACCAAATGTTAAGTTGAGAATGAAAATATTTTCTTCTTTTCACATCAACACTCAACTGCTAATACCTGTTTGAATACAAATTGAAGATACTTTGTCTTCTTTCACATAACACTGTCCACTCATCTTGAATTTCCGACATTTTTTCAAAACTTTTCTTCTTTCACTCCATATAGGGAATGGAAACCTTGATTTGATGACCTATTTTCAAAAAAAGTTAGATTTCCTTTTCTCGTACCATATCTGTACACAAGTTGATGTTTTGTTGCAGATATTTTGAAGAAATTAAAAAATACCGTCATTCTCTTGTGGGACAGCGGTATCTATGCGTTCTTCTATGGTTGATTTTTCTAATTGTAATAAGTGTTTATGCTTATCTTTGAGTTCTGCCTGCTCAATCATATCTTTCAGTATCGTTGTATGATTTTCTCTGTCTAATGCTTGTACCATTTTTATGGTTGGTGCAACCTGTCTTTGTAACCAATGTAATGCCTTTTGTAAAGTATAAGGTTCTGGTTTAGTCGTTAATCGTATCGGCTCTCTATTTTCCCCTATAAACCATGCCCAATCATCATTTGTTTTCCATTGACTTTTCGGTTTATCATCTTCTCTATCAACAAAGCGGACATAATGATTGATGATAGAAAAAGCGGTGCGTTCAGCGTCCCGATAGGTCAGTAAATCTACAACCGCATAATAGGCTCGTTCATTCTTCATGCGTATTTCAAAACGGTTCTTGATTTCTGTATCTTCAACTTCTATGCCATTTTTGACATACTGCTCGTAATTTTTCTGATAGGCACACATATATAACTCACTACTGGTTGAACCGAGATATAAGGTTTCTCCTGTATTCTTTGGTAAATCGCTACCACATTTTTCCGTACCGCTGTAATCTTTCTGCATACGAAAGTAGGAGATACATTCGCCAGCCTTGTATTTTTCCTTTAACTTTGGAATATCTAATATTCCTGCTTTATCATTGATTGCCAAGTCAAGTCGTTTCATCTTACCACCTGCCGTTAAACAATCCAGCATAAAGTCATACCATGAGCGTTCCTGTGCCAATAGATAACTTTCCATTTGCCGACACCCTCTGCCTTTTAGTTCTAATAAAACACCTAAATGCTCTTGCATGGAACACATGATGTTGATGTCGCCTAAAACATATTTGCTTTCATATCCGTATTTTCCAAAATCTTCATAAAGCATATAATCGGCTTTTAGTTGTAATACTTCACGAATAATCTTTAATGCGTCTGTCGTAGGAAAGCGGACACGGAAGTAATCAATCAACAGAAATAGTGGTTCTTGCGGATTGAAACGCTCAATCTGTTTTTCTATCGTTTGTTTTAGTTCAGCAGAGGGAACAACAGTCCCATTCTCTATCTGGTTAAAATATGTACGACTG
Organism: Faecalitalea cylindroides; assembly: GCF_028321995.1. Taxonomy (NCBI): domain Bacteria; kingdom Bacillati; phylum Bacillota; class Erysipelotrichia; order Erysipelotrichales; family Erysipelotrichaceae; genus Faecalitalea; species Faecalitalea cylindroides. The sequence goes on along the minus strand of NZ_JAQLXG010000011.1, from coordinate 24,431 downwards.
ATACCACAGGCAACAGCAAGTTTTCTTTGTGTTACTCCATATTCTTCACGCTTTTGTCTTAATTCTTCTATAAAGTTTTTATCATTCATTCTTCAATTCCTCCAATCAAAAAAGGCAACTACCATATTTGATAATTGCCTATACTTAAATTTCCGCAAAAGAAAAGACAATCAATTTCTCGTTTGAAATCAACTGTCTTTCCTATGTCTTATTCAATTTTTATGTATTAAATGAGTGCTTTTTAGTTAACACCCTATTAAAAGCGATTTTACCTTGTAAATACAGCGTTTTCCGCTTAGTAGTGTATATTGTTTCTTGTTTTTTGTGCCCCCCTTGTTAGATAACGGGGGCTTACTGTTCGCTCGCAAGCTCGCTCAACTGCCGGAGTGAACCAGCCACTAAAAACGGTGGAAAAATCTAAGAGATTTTCCCACCGCCGTGTCTGGATCACTCCGCCTATTATGCTTTTTCGCTTTACCTTTTAATCCCCAATCATATTATACCTCTAATGCACGAATTAGATTTACCATTTCAATAGCTCCCTGTGCACATTCAGAGCCTTTATTTCCTGCTTTGCTACCAGCTCGTTCTATCGCCTGTTCAATCGTATCTGTCGTAAGAACACCAAACATAACTGGTGTTTCGGTATTTAAACTGATTTGAGCAATTCCTTTTGATACCTCACTACACACATAATCATAATGGCTTGTACTACCTCGAATAACTGCTCCCAAACAAATAATCGCATCATATTTTTTACTTTTTGCCATTTTAGACGCTATCAAAGGTATTTCAAATGCTCCCGGAACCCAAGCTACCTCTATGTCCTTTTCACCAACATTTTCTCTTTTCAAATTATCTAATGCACCTGCTAATAGCTTAGAAGTTATAAACTCATTAAATCTTGCTACAACAATACCGATTTTTATATTTTCTGCTACTAAATTTCCTTCAAAAGTGTTCATTTATTTTTCCTCCATATTCAAAATGTGTCCCATTCGGTCTTTCTTTGTCTTTAGATAAAAACTATCATAAGGATTTGCTTCTATTTCAATCGGTACTCTGCTTGAAATTTTCATTCCATAATCTTCTAACTGATAAACTTTATCAGGATTATTTGTAAGTAAATGCAATGATTTTATTCCCAAATCTCTTAAAATCTGTGCACCGATATAATATTCTCTTAAATCGCCTTGAAATCCTAATGCAAGGTTGGCGTCAAGTGTATCCATACCGTTATCCTGTAAATGATAGGCTTTTAGTTTATTGACAAGCCCGATACCTCGTCCCTCTTGTCGCATATAAAGCAATACACCAGAACCATTTTCTGCAATCATTTTCATTGCTTTATCTAACTGCTGTCCACAATCACAGCGTAAAGAGCCAAAGGCATCTCCTGTTAAGCACTCTGAGTGGACACGACATAGCACATCGTTTCCATTATTCAAATCTCCCATAACCAATGCAACATGATGTTCTCCATTCAATTTATTGATATAACAATGTGCTTTGAAATTCCCATATTTTGTAGGCATTTCTACAACCGAAACACATTCTACAAGCAAATCATATACTTTTCTGTATTCCTGTAATTCTTTAATTGTGAGGGTAGGTATATGGTGTGTTTGAGAAAACTGAATTAAATCAGGTGTTCTCATCATTTTCCCGTTTTCATTCATAATTTCGCAACATAAGCCACATTCTTTTAAGCCAGCCAACCTCAATAGGTCAACCGTTGCTTCTGTATGTCCATTTCTTTCCAAAGCACCTCCGTTCTTTGCAATCAGAGGAAACATGTGCCCCGGTCTACGAAAGTCAAAGGGATTTACATTCTCAGTCACACACATACGAGCCGTTAATCCTCTTTCTTCGGCAGAAATACCTGTTGTAGTATCCTTATAATCAATAGAAACTGTAAAGGCAGTTTCATGGTTATCTGTATTATCTTCAACCATAGGGGAAAGCATGAGCCTGTTAGCCAGACTTTCACTCATAGGCATACAGATTAAGCCTTTTGCATAAGTCGCCATAAAATTAACATTTTCTGTTGTCGCAAATTGTGCCGAACAAATTAAATCCCCCTCATTTTCTCTCTCTTTATCGTCCATAACCAAAACAAGTTTTCCCTCTTGTAACGCCTGCAATGCCTCTTTTATTTTTTGATATTTCATAATTCCTTTATCCTTTCTGCTAAAATCCGTATCGGCATAACAACTCTTTCGACAACTCTGTTTCATTGCTGTTGTCTATGAGTTTCTGCACATATTTCCCTAATATATCATTTTCAAGGTTTACCATATCCCCGACTTGTTTATTCTTGAGAATTGTTTGCTCCAAAGTATGAGGGATAACGGATACCGAAAAATCTGCTTTCGATACTTTTGCGACAGTAAGACTAATACCGTCAATAGCAATCGAACCTTTTTCAACAATTAGATTTAAGATTTCTCTTTGCGTATTGATTTGATACCACACCGCATTTTTGTCTCTACGCACAGACGATATTCTGCCTGTCCCATCAATATGCCCCGTAACAATGTGACCGCCCAACCTGCCATTCATAGGCATAGCTCTTTCTAAATTCACAAGGCTTCCATGTCTTAACAGGCTAAGAGCCGTTCTGTTCCATGTTTCATTCATCACATCAACTGTAAAAGATTGTCGAGTGAAACAAGTAACTGTAAGGCAGATACCATTGACTGCTATGCTGTCGCCTAAATGTATATCCTCTAATATTTTTGAAGCTTTAATGGATAGTTTACAGTTACAAGTATCTTTCTGTATTCTTTCTACTTTACCGATTTCTTCTATTATTCCTGTAAACATGGATAAATCACTTCGCTTTCTATGAAATAATCATTTCCCACTTGAGAAAAAGCATATGGTTTAAGCATAATGGCGTCATTAGGAAAAGCAACACCTTGACCACTTACAGGGCTTTTTGCACTCCCACCAAATATTTTAGGTGCTATATAAATTTGCACCTCATCAACAATCTGTTGCTCAAGAGCACTCCAATTCATTGCACTTCCACCCTCTAAAAGTAGACTGTCTATCTGCATATTTCCTAAACATTGCATTAAATTCATTAAGTCAATATGATTACCTTTTTTCTTCGTATAAATAATTTCACAACCACATTTTCTGTAAAGAGCAATCTTACTTTCATCAATAGAAGAAGTAGCGATATATGTTTTAATGTCATTCGCTGTTTTGATAATTTTTGATGTAATGGGTGTTCTTAAATCTGTATCACATACGATACGAATAGGATTTTCCCCGTTTTCTAATCGGCATGTCAGTAAAGGGTCATCTTGAATAACGGTATTCACTCCTACCATGATCGCAGTAACCTTATGCCTGAATTGATGTACTTGTTTTCTCGCTTTTTCGCCACTTATCCATTTTGATTGATTTGTATAAGTTGCTATTTTCCCGTCCATTGTCATTGCATATTTCATAAAAACATAAGGAATATGCCTTGTAACATATTTTCTAAAAACTTTGATTAACTGTTGACACTCCATTTCTAAAATTCCTATCACAACTTGAATGTTGTTTTCCTCAAGTACCTTTACACCTTTTCCAGACACAATAGGATTACAGTCTAAAGTTCCGACGACTACTCTTGTAATGCCACTTTTAATAATTGCTTCTGTGCAAGGTGGTGTCTTACCATAGTGACAGCATGGTTCAAGTGTTACATAAAGTGTTGCTCCTACAGGTGACTCCCTACAATTTTTTAATGCATTTCTCTCTGCATGCAATCCACCAAAGATTTCATGGTATCCCTGTCCTATAATTCGATTATCTTTTACAATTACTGCCCCAACCATAGGATTAGGATTGACATAGCCAGCACCTTTTTTTGCCAGTTTTATTGCTAATTTCATGTATTCTGTATCGCTCATTTTTACACCTCCAAAAAAATACATGCCTTGAATAAAATCTATCCAAGACATGCAAAAGAGGATTTATGCGATTAAAGAAAATGCTCTGAAACAATATAAAATCATTCCAGAGCACGCAAAAAAAGCATAAACTTACTTTCATCTTCTTTCATCCAGACTATACTGTCGGCTTTGGAATTTCACCAAATCATGCCTTTCGGCTCGTGGGCTATACCACCGGTAGGGAATTACACCCTGCCCTGAAGATAGTTATTCAATTACGGACAATTATAATATCTGATATTATATCTGTCAATAAAAAGTTTTTTTCTCGTTTATCCAAATACAATAATTTGCAAGCAGGTAAACACAGGTTATTTCTTAATATCCTTTTGTTTGGGAAACTCCTGTTTCCCATTTAGAAATTGTCTTATCACTGATTCCTAAAATATCCGCCAACTCTCTTTGTGTCATGTGTTTCAATTTTCTATTTGTCGATATAAACTTACCAACCTTTATCTGATCCATGTTTCTTCCTCCTTATATACATGTACAGAATACTGGATAATTTAATTCTATAGAACCCACGGATCGTAGAGTTTCATATATTATGATTTTTTATTGTTCATTTATCTCTTTATGTCTATACATTTAGAAAATGAATTGCGGAAATTCGGTTTTTTGGCATAAAAAGTTTTGCGGAAATTCGGTTTTATTCAAAAAATCCATTAATGACACCAGCTACCTTCTCAGGCACTTCTTCATTTAGAACATGTCCTGCACCTTCAACAATAATTAGTTTAGCACTTTTTATATGCTCTTTAAGATAGTAAGCTGATTTTAGATTTGTCTTATCTTTTTGTCCACATACAATACATGTTTCATTTTTTAATTTCGATACTCTGTTAGTAAAATTCAGATCTTTCATTGATTTTCCTAAAGCCAGGGTATCTTTTTTAATGAATGCCATATCTTCAAAAAGTGAAGATGGTAAAAATCTTAAAACTATATTCTGTATCGTAAAAACCAGTTTAGGCACCTTATGTGGTGTTGCGACTAACACTAGCTTTTGTACCTTTTCTGGATTTTTCAGTGTATATTCCAATGCCAAAATTCCTCCTAAAGAAAGACCAACAATATTAATCTTCTCTTCAAATTGATCGCAATATGATTTAAATGCTCCATATAGGTTTTTATATGTAGCCGACTTCCCTTTTAAAACATCTCTTAAATCTGGTGTTAAGCACTCATTTTTATATTCAATTTCAGAAAGCACTTTATCCCAACTGTTAGCTCGCTGTCCTGAGCCATGAACAAATATCGTTTTCATGATTTGTTTTTCTTAAATACATTTGCGATTGCCAGAACACCCGGAAATAAAACAGCCGCAATGACCCAAACGATCCATCCTTCCTGCCAGTTTCGTGTAGGCAATGTAATTGCCAGATAGATAGCTGTAACAGATAACCAATAAACCGTTGTGATGACTCCAATGATCGGACTCTTTTCCTTCTTTTCTTTTGTATAGTCTCCTTCCTGTAACAGCTTGGCAAAACTTTCCCAAATAATACCGACACGAACAAGCAAAACAACGCCTATACCTACAATAAATAAAGCTAAACATAACAATGAAACCATCAAGATCAAATTGTTTTCTTCAAACATAACACCAGTAAAAAACGGAACCATGGCCAGGATACATAAAGAAACACCAATGATGTTATTCTTAGTATATGTATTTTGAAATTTCTCTTTTCGTTCATTTACCAGACTGATGACACCATATTCTGTATCAAAGATTTCTTCTTCTAAATATTCATATCGAGCCGTTTTTGAATGACTGTAAATAAAGATAGCTACTGCAATTGCAACAAGAATCATCAATATGATCAACCCCACAGCTCCTGCCACATTTTCGCTGATGCCAAAAGACTTTGTTTCACTTAAAGCACCTAGTATTAATAGACAAATCGGAGAAATAATGCATAAAAAGACTCCATTGGCAATCATCTTTGAAGTTTCTATCTTCACTTCAATAAAACGATTAGCTTCTTCCAATGTTACTCGTCTACCAAAATCATTTTCTTCACTAACAATGACATCCGCGTCTTCGATTTCATCTTTTAGTAAATAATCTGTACTCACTCCAAACAACTTAGATAAGCGAACGATCTTATCTAAATCTGGAACCGATTGCGCACCTTCCCATTTAGATACAGATTGTCGGGATACATTCATTTGGGAAGCTAATTCTTCTTGAGACCATCCAGCCTTCTTTCGCAATCGAATTAATTTATCAGCAAATATCATATTATGTCCTCCTTGTGTTTCAACTTTCGCTCTGATTTTAACATTCAGCACGGTTGCCCACCATAAATCAAGGCTTTCAATGTGTCAACTGGTGGTTGCAACTGCAAGTTTATACACAAATTACGTAGTTTTACTCAATAATTAATCAAGATATGAATCAATAATATTCATCCAACTCTTCCATGGCATCATCAACACCCTTTCGATATTCGCTATCTTCCTGATAACGATCAAGATCATATTCTTCATCTTCTACAATGGCATTATATCCATCTGTATAACTTCCAAGTGTTGGACCTTCTACATCCGGATTATCCAATACCTCATCTTTTTTCTGATTTGAATAATCAGTATTATCATTTAAATGACAAGCTGGACTATCTTCTTCATGTACGACATAAATTGTCTTTAAATCCATATCAAGAGCATTAAAACAAGGCCCATTATAAAAAACATACTTATGCTCATCATTATGAATCTCTAAACTAAGATTTCCTGTATATTCAATATTAGCATCTATGTCTTCATTAATAGCTATTCGCTTAGAATAATCAGAGTATCTATCCTCAAATTTATTACTCATTTTCTCCATAATAGAATATAATTCTTCTGCCTTTTTCTCATTATCTGCAATATCTTCATATTCTTTTATCTTCTTTGAAGAAATCACAACATCAAAATCATATTCTCTTAAATTTTCAAATGATATATCTGTCTTGAAAGTATTAATTGATACATTAATATCATCAAATTCAGCCTTTTGAAGATCTTCCTGCAAAGGAAGTACAAAATCTTCCTGAACAAAATCCTTTGCGACATTTTGACTTTGACCTTCTTTTAAAGCTAAAAAGCCTGGATAAATTACCTTATTACAAACTATTCCAATCCCTATAACTCCCAAAATAGAGAATATTATCTTTTCTGACTTTGATAGATTCATTTATTATCACCTGTCTAATAATTTTCCTTTTTTCTAACTACATACCTAGTAACAATAAGAAAAATATACTAATTTCAAGAAAAATATACTAATTTCTTAAAAATAGAAAAATTGATTGTATATTAAGAAAAACATCTCTAGGAGATCCTAATACAAATTCACATATATAAATCTCTACAAATTTCTTCCACTTCTTCTTGTTGTATCATTTTATAAAGTTTTTCAACTTCTGTTCTAATTTTGTCTTTATGTTTTAAAAATTTCAAACCATGAAGGTATGGGAGCAATGATTCTAGAAAATCGATTTGTTTTTTATAAACTGATGTAAAATTTCCATTAGATACCAAATGAGTAGGCAGTAATGATAATTTATTAAACATTTCAAAATCTTGATTATTATCTAAGAATATCTTTATTGATTCTTTTCTAATATCTTCATTAAGCTCACAAACAAAATTGAAAATAATAACAATTTTACTAGAAAATGCATTTTTTTCGATTAAATCTCTTATCCACTCTTTTTGATGTCTTATGATATTCTCATCAGATTCTACATGTGTCATCACATTTCTGAAAGATTCTTTGATTCTCCACGTATACATCTTATCTTTAGGAAAGTTATAAAACATATAATCAAAGTAATCCTTATATTTTTCCGATTTCCATAAAGCATTATTTATATAAAAATCATGTTTTATTTCATTTTTCCAAAAAAGTTCAGAATATTTTTGAATCCAACTTTCTCCTAATGACAAAAATTCTAGCAAAAAAGTTCCATTTAAATCATGAGTTTCATTTTGTTTTAACATATAAAAATATATTTCTTGCAGAAGATTAATATCGCTTTGAAATAAATGTAACAACTCTTTGGGTAAATAAATCGATTCGTTAAATAACAAACAAAAATACAAATTCACTACAAAAGGACTACAATTTCGCTTTTTAAAAAGAATGGCACAAGAAACTGGATAAATATTTTGATTTATATGTAAAAACTTATCTAAAACTCTTAGAGATCTATAAGAAGCTAAATGAATATTCTTATCAGAATCATTCCTTAAAAAAGCCAAAAATTCATTTAATATTTCTGATGTAACTTTGGTGTCTGGTAAAGTATTAAAGAAACCAAATAACCATTCATATTTCTGAGGAAAATCAGATTGATTTATAAATGATAATAATTGCATAGAGTTCATATTTTTATTTAATTTCTCCAAAACTATTTCTGGATGCATTGAAATATTTTTCCCAAATTGAACAAAAGCTCTCATAAGTTCTTGTAAATGTTCTACATCAAAGTGTTGAACCAGCATTTCAAATCCTTCAACAATATTATATGAATCATATGAATCTTTTCTTAGTAATGTGTCAGACAAAATAGAATTCATACTCTGAACCAAACTAGGAATATCAGAAACCGAAATACTCTGCCCGTATTCTGATATCGACTTTGTTCTCACGCACTGGTAATCTTCATAATTTAATCCTGCTAACTCATAATCGACACGCAGAGTTTGATATAACTCCCATTCTTTCCCTTGCAATAATTTATCCCATTTTTTATTATACTTCACATTCATTTTGTCACCATTCAATAATAATCTTTGAATGACTTTTAAATAACTTATTCGATTACATTTCAATATAGTTAATAATTCCTCAATATATTTAACTTCACTGGATACTATTTCATAATCGGGTTTATCATAAAGATCAATTACATATGATTCTAAAAGTGATAATAAAGCATTGTTCCAAGCAGGTTTTGAGGCAAGGTTTATTAAAATTTTCCAACAAACTTCACGATACTCAACCAAACCTTCCGATTGCTTTATCTCCAAATTATACATAATTAATTTATCATCCCTACCCATTTCAATTGGGAGAAATTTAAAGCCCAATGAATACTTAGACCATTGAAACCCCACCCCTTCTGCTATAACGTTTCCTTTTAAAACTGAATTATATATATACTCTGAAATCATCTTTTGTCCTTGATATCTATACTTATATGAAAAAACACCCACTCCGTAAGAATTTTCTAACCATTTATATCCTGAAACTAAAGTTTTGACATTTTTAGAACAATATTTAAAAAGTATATCTATTACATATTCTAGATATTCACTATGCTGATATCCCGTTAAATATGCTAATACTGATTCATCCTTTGTATAAACATTTGCAGAAAAATCTACAGTCGTAACAGCAAATTCTTCTGAATTAATAGCATCTATACTTCTCTGCGCCAAGAGGAAAGCCTTTTCTGGTCTAAAAACATGAAAATCTTTTACGAAATCCTCATAACATTCATCCTGAGATGTATCAAAATTATCCCATACTTTTAGGATTTCTTGCTCACAATATGCTTTAGTTTCATCAGATTTAAATAAACTAAGAATTGTATTGATACTTCTAATGACACCATTACGAAAGTGCTTGTAACCTATTTCTAAAACTTTAGAAAAAGAAACTATTTTTACCGATAAAAACACATAATATAGCATATAGTTCGACAAACATTGATCAGAAAACATTGCAACTTGATTAAACTGAATTTCAACTACTTCCAATTTAAAAAGGTATCGTATCGTATCTAAAAATACTCTATCAGTAATACCGTAATCATCTAATAACGGTCGCAGAGCAGATATATCGTTTAACAAAACAGCATTTATAATAGATAAAACACCTGCAGTAAAGCAGAGAGCATCATCCCTACCTATAGAGCCGTCTACATATTTTTTATAATACGCTTCATATAATTGAGAAGCGTCTTTGATTGATGTTAAATTTTGTTTTTCAACAGCTAATCTCCCAGCCATGTATGCTATTCTTGGGTTTCCCTCAGAAATATGTATAATTTGTCTAATGTACACTTCATTCTGAATCTTCAAATTATTTTGAAGAAAACCTTTAATTTCCTCATCTGTAAAAGGAGGAATTTCAATAATTTTCGGAACAGAGTATTCTTTTACTGAAGAAATAACCTCGTTCTTTGCATAATCTCTAACTGTTAGAATAATTTTTACTTCATATCCTAGATATCTTTTTGTTGTATATTCGAGGATTGACTTTAGTCCTGCTAATTCATTTGCATCATCAATAAAGAAAAGATATTTATCTGGTTTTTCTGTAGCCGAGATTAAATCATCATAAAGCCCCAAATTATGATTCTTCACGCACAATAAATTATATCCAGCATTTAAAGACACATCACGAGCTACTTCTAAAACAAGCCTGGTTTTCCCTGCCCCTGCTTTACCAGTGACAACTACAATTGAACTCTTCTTTAAAGCATCATTAATTTCTTTCTTTTCTTTTTCTCTATATTGAAAAATCGTATTTAATGGTGCAGTCATATCATTTGCATCATACTGAACAATAAATTCATCAACTGAAAGAATTTGATTTGTGCTAATGCTTAATCCTAAAAAATCTTTTCCCAAAGAACGATAACGATTGTGCACCAGATTAGCAAGTTCATCAATTCCCCAAATTGTTAATAAGATTCCTTTAGATTCACAATAATCATGAAGATACTTGTCGTTTCCAGCACTTAAATTTGATGAAGTATGGCAACATATTATTTCCTCAATATCTTCTACGTGTAATCCAGTCTTAGAGAAATCTAAACATTTATCAATATCCTCTTTGATCTTAGAACAAATTGATTCCTGCTGAATTGTATACACTACAAATACATATTTACCATTCTGTTTTCGAAAGTATGTATCTGGATTACCTTTTGTAGTATTCCCTGTACCTGATTTCATGCCAAAGCCATGTATTGCACCGTACCCTTGCTTAGATATTAATGTATCACAAAATTCTTGAAACGGAGCTGGAGCCAATGCTAGTATTCTTCTTTTTATATCGGTAATATTTGGCATTAAACACACCTCATTCCCAAACTTATATCACTTTTACCTTTTCAGTTATGATAAGTTCTACTTTTTTATTATAGTTCAGTTCATTATATTCAGCCATTCCTATTTATTATACTTTCTTCAAAAATAACATATGAGTGATTTAGAGACTTCAATACATACTAAAAACTAAATCTACATAACCTAAAAATCATTATAAATTTTTATCAATCTCGACATTTATACGAAACTATAAAAATTTTTAACATTTTCAACAAATATTTTGAACATTATGAGGTTAGTTGGATTTATACATAATGCTCGTAATATTTCTCAAACAGAAAGAAAAATATTATTTGTTCAATGAATATTCCAAAGTGGCAGAGCCACCTAATCCAACAAAATAGAGCCGCATATTCCAATCTGAAGAACCACTTAATCCAAATCACAGAGCCAGACAATCCGATTTGAGAGCCAATCTCTCAAGGCGGCGGTAGCCTGGTTTTTTTCTATCCTCTAATTTCTTAAGATATGTATGCGATCGTTATCGCATTCTTTAATATCTTGGAAAATTGGAGGTGTTTTATATGCGAGATTTAAAGAAAATCCTGAAGTTTAGAGCTTCAAATAAGAGCCAACGCTTTATTGCAGATTCTCTGAAAATATCCAGGAATACAGTCAGTCGGATATTTTCATTGGCAGACCAGAAACAGCTGCATTGGGAAAAGGCCCAGAACATGGATGAGGATCAAATTGAATCCTATCTGTTTGGAAACGATACAGTGAACCTTGTCTATCAATCCCCAGATTTTGAAATGATCCATAAAGAGCTTTTTAAACCGGGAGTCACTCTTCAACTGTTATGGGATGAATACGTCGAACAATGCAGGTCCATTGGAAAACCATTCTATCAGAGAAGTAATTTCTACAGGCTGTATACAGATTATGTGAAAAAACATCGTCTTACGATGCATATCAACCATAAACCGGGCGACAGGTTGATGGTGGACTGGGATGGCAAGATCATGGAAGTAACCGATCAATATACCGGAGAAATAACAAAGGCTTATCTCTTCGTGGCCACTCTTCCGTTTAGTATGTTTTCCTATGTGCAGGCTTGTCCTTCCATGGACTCGAAAAACTGGATCGATTGTCATATCAATGCTTTTCGTTATTTTGACGGGGTCACCAGACTGCTGGTGCCGGACAATCTTAAGACAGGGGTGGATTCCAATAAAAAATATGAAGATCCTGTATTAAACAAATCCTATCAGGAAATGGCCAATCATTATGGAACCACTGTAATCCCAGCCAGGATCAGATATCAACAAATTGAAGGTTAAGCGTATAAATTATTTCTCTAATTTTAAAATAGTTTTGATTATATACCTTCTAACTACTTTTTTAGTCGAAAGCATAAAAAAAGAAAGTCATTTAACGTTACCAATTTTATCATTTTTTCAATTTTGGAAACGTTAAACGACTTTTTCTCTTATATGTTATTCGAACTCCGAAATGAAATGATTATAGTGAACATATTTGTTAACATATATATCAAGAAAAACTCTAATTTTATGTATCTTATTCAACCTATTATACATATATTTATATTTTGGTAGCACAATGGTATCAAGTATACATGCCTTCAAAGTTATTTGTCATTCAGCTACCTTCAAAATTTCTATTTTGTAAATCATTCCGTATCACATAATTATGCTATGCTTTAACACGAACAAATACTTATTTTCTCAAATCAATAATTTCCCAATCATCCTTGAATACTTCTTGACTTTTTTCATAAGTTTTAGCTTGCATTGCAACACATAACAGTTTCTTTGCTCTACTCATGCCAACATAAGCAAGCTTTCGACTATACTCAAACAACTCCGAACCACCGCATTTGCCTACACCAAAATATGGAAGAATTCTATTTAAGTCAGATGATCCTTGTCTGTCGGTTTCAAGATAAAGAGTTGCATCATGTGTTTCACCTTTTACTCCATGAATAGTATCAAATTCTATTCTACGTCCTCTTATTGGATCAATATATATGTTTTTTTCCGACTTTTGCACCTGATTTCCAGCGGCATTTTCATCAAGAAAAGCCTCTGGTAGCAAAGCAAAAAAATCATCTATATCTGGATTCTTAACTTTCAAAATTTTATTTATATTTTGACGCATCAGAGAGTCAATATTCTCCCTATCAAAATTCTGAATCCTAGACAATTCATAAATCCACTGGCTATATTCTTCTCTATATTCATTAGTAAGCTTTCTTCTTATTGTATACACAGAATATTCTCTGCCTGAACTTGGAGATTTAATTTTTATATAATGAAATATGCAACATAAAATTTCACGAACAGTATATTCTACTTTATACAAATTACCCTCTAATAAATTTGTAGCAATATCATCTATTAATTTCCAATACTTGTGTTTTGCTTGATTTTTAACGGAACTATCAAATTCTGTCCAATAGCTTCCTATTTTAAGTCCTGGGGAGTCTTTATTTCTAATAGCACCAATAGCTTTATATATAGCTTTATTATCATAAAGACCATGGCTCTCTAAAACACCTATGAATTCGCTAATTACTCTGTCAATTTTATCAGGATCAAAGACAAGTAATATTGGCTTTAATCCTGTATTGCCTACAGATGTAATGATAGTTTCATCGGATTTCTTTAATTTACATATCACATCTGCAATTTCCTGGCTATATCTACAAGAAGTTTGTATCGGCAAAAAACCGTCCTGTGGCACCCAATCTGACACTTTGACTTTTGAAGAATTATAAATAGCTTGATCTGGATCTCCTATTTTGATTAATGTACATTTTTGTGGGTTAAATATTGCAGAGATGACTTGTCGTTGAATAATATCACAATCTTGATATTCATCAATAAAGACATACTGGAAACGTAATGAAAATAAATCTTGATACGTTTCAGATAGAACACTTACAGCCTGATTAGCATATAAATATGCATCTTTGTATCGTATTATACCTTCGTATTTTAAAAGATCAATAATTAAGTCTTTGTACTGTTTAGTAGAAGGTTTACCTCCAAGAGCTAACGCATTTTTTTGCTTACCTACACAAAGAGCTCCATCATCACGTATATAAAGTTCCTGAATATATTCGAGTAGATTATTAAATTGACCACCAGTTTTAAATCTATTCTTTATTAAATAATCAAGAGCATTATACTTCTTAATGTTTTGCATCCTGTCTAGCATATGCTGCGCATAAGTATGATTGTCAACCACTTGTACATTACGACCAGAAATATTTCTCAAATATGGCATAGTAACAAATTTATCAACAAATGATTGAATCGTTCCGATATAATTTGGATAGCTAAAAAGTTTATCAGCATAACTTGATAGACGTTTTTTTATTTCCTCTACAGCAACATTAGTGTGAGATAGAACACAAATTCCTGCACCTTTTTCAAATGGCATCCGATCACTCAATAGTTTCAATTTTGCAAGAAGGACAGTTGTTTTACCACTTCCCGGGCAAGCAGATATATCGGTGGAATGCCAACAACGAATAACATTTCTTGCATCTTCTTGAAAGTGTGCTCCTTCTGGCAAAAGAAGATTCTCAATTGATTCAATATCTTGATCAGAAATTTCCAATTCCATAGTAGAATTCTCCTTTTTAATCTCTTTCTCCTGCAGCATATTTGATAGCTTTCACAATATAGCTTAAGAATTGATCTTCTTCAATTTTAGTTTTCAACTCTAATCTCTTTTCCTCATCTTTCTTTAAACTATACAAATCAAGATCAATCATCTTCTCTTGCGATAGTTCGCTTGGAATAACAGATATTCTCCAACGCAAGATTGATGCTAAACATTGAGAAACGATTGCTTTTAAGCTACTTTTCCCATCCCCATTGAGCATTAAATTGTAAATTTTATATGCTTTTTCTGCCTGAGATAAATCATGCCACTGCTTTTTTTCTTCTTCAACTATTTTGTTTGCTTCAGTGATTTTTTTATCAGTAAGTGAAATGTGTTCTCGTGCATTCAAAATTTTCTTTCCGTAATGAACCGCTTTATGGAAGTCTTCTGAAAGACTACTCATAGCAATACAATATTCCAACGTCCATCTAGGTGAAGTAAATCCGTGGACTGATCCTTCGGTGTATTTTTCATTTTTCTCTTTTTCGTTTTGCTCAGATTCAATTATTTTTTCATTGAACGTTTTTCTCTTTGTTACTGGGTCAACATCATATGGTTTTACATCACAATCTGTAATCACAGAAACTGGAATATTAATTGTTTGTCCATCTTCTCTTACCATAATCCTACTGTATCTAAGGAATGCAGTACTTCCAACATTTACAATGGATATTCCGTATTTTTCTAACGGATAACCTAAAATATCAGCAATTACAGGAATAAGTATATTCTCAGCGTCACCTTCTACCATTATAATGCCCTTAGCAAAAAATAAGTTAGCTTTTGTTGAATCGAGAAAACGCTGAAGAAACAAATAATCCCCTTTTTGAAGCCCTGTTTTTCCCTCAGCCAAATCATAACCAGCACCATCTTTCATTAATATCAAATTTTTAAGATTGATTTTTGAAGCAAGTATTGGACTATGTGTAGATATAATAATCTGAACATCATTCTCGTTATATTCGTTTTGAAGATAATTGATTAATCGAAGTTGAGCCTGTGGATGAAGATGTGCTTCCAATTCCTCAATAAGAGCCAATTTCATGCCACCATCGTTATCATCCTTAAGCAGTAATAGTTCTGCTGCAATAAATAACAGATTTAATTCTCCCAAACCTGGATTTATCTCTGGAGCATTCAAGGACAGAGATTCAAGTATAGACTTTAATTGAATATCTGATGTCTTAAACTCTGCGTTACTGGCTTGTCCTCTGTCATTAAACAATTCTAAATTATTACAGATTGTTTGAAGAATACACTTTCCCTCAGGATCATTCGTGAAATATTCCTCTATCTGCGTATTCGCTTCTTGAAAAATATCTTTGATAGCATGTTCTTTTTTGCCTTTGAAAACGGGGTGGCTAAGAAGTATTTGTGAAATTCTGGAACCTCGTCCAGAACTCATTTCACGTTTAGCGTCCCTAAGTGGTTTTAAGTAGACCGCTTTCAACAAATCTCTTGCTTTTCCATCAATTGAAACACTGTCATCTACATCCCCTACCCGTAATTCCTGAAATATTTTATGGCCTTCTTTCCATGCACGATAATGAAGTTCAAGTATGTATTCCACTTTTTCGCCATTCTTTTCAAATTTTAAATACTCGATAAAGTTTTTTGCTTCATTTTGAGTAAAATTCGTAATTCTACAATCAATTTTAAATTCGCTACACTCCTCTCCATGGGTAGACTTATAAAAATCATCATCCATAGGCCTAATATATTCATTACTTTGAGTTAACAAAACTAGCTTGAGTGCATCAATTACTGCAGTTTTCCCTGAATCATTTTCTCCTATCAAAGCATTTAATCCTTTATGAAAAGTAATATGCAATCCTGGAAGACCATCTTTAGATTTAAATCTACGGAAATTATATATTTTTAATTCAGATATAATCATAATGTTCCCTTCTATTTTTCCTTTCTTTTTTCGCTAATCATATAAATATAAGTTAAGCTACTAAATTATTCATTATTTTAAACCAAATTATATATCTGAGACATTCTTACGTAACATCTATTCTCGAATACGGTGCTCAATAATTTTTAATCATATTATTCCAAATTAAGTTTTTTAAAAAGAACTCTTGTAAATTTCCAAATTAAACTAACCGTATTTTAAAATACATTTTCTTATATCATATATGATTTTAAATAATATCAATGATGCACTATTTATATATTTTAAGCATGTCAGAATACTCTGATTTATACTTTTTGTTGTGTGGATCTAGTTCAATTGCTCTATCAAAGTAATCAAACATTTTCTGATATTCCTTTTCAATAAAATAATAAACCCCTATATTCCACCAAGCATATGATGCAGTCGGTATATATATAGTTATCAATTTATTAGCTTTAAAAAATTCCTGATAATTGTGCTTTTCATAGTAATATTTGCTATGTTTAATTAGTCTTGATTCAACATTTTTTGAAAAATCATAAGTCTGATTATTATTTCGATTATAAAGAAATAGTTGCTTAGGAGTGTAATCACAATTAAATGATTCATCAAACAATTTAGAGAACTCCTTTAACTTATCATTAATAGCATCTATCGATAAAGGAGACTCAGGTACTTCATCACATAAATATTGTAATAAAATAGATATCGCTTCATCAAATGTAACTTTAGAAACAATTGGTTTTGGCAAATCAAAAAGTAAACTTCTCTCTCCTAAAGAAATATTCATCTCCTTAAAGTAATAATCAGAAACAGAGCAAATATCTGATAAATCTCCTATATTGATTAATCCATTATTTTTATCAAACTCATCTAAAATCTCTTTTCTTTGTGTATTTATTACAACTCGGACTTCACTCTGATGTTCAAATCTAAGTTGTTTAAAAAATAATTCTTTTGGAGCTTGTTCTGCTAACATCCAATTTTTACTTCTATCTACATAATGAACCGGATTAATGATTATTTCATGATTATATACTCCTTGAGAACGCAATGACTTTCTAATTCTTTCAAAAAATTCTTTAGGCTTGTATATAAAAATAACAACAGGTTTTTCTTCATCATCAAGAGAATCATACTCCTCTTTAGTGACTTCAGTAAAATCTTGAAAATAACTTTTAGGTATCACGCCTTTTTTTAGATTATTTAAAAAATGATCTGTATATTCTTCTGAAAATAAGGATTTACTTAATCCATACAAACAAAAAGAACGCAAATTTAAAATTTCATCGTCAAAAAAACAGAACTTATTGACTTCTTCAATATATTCACAAAACGAATTAGCTCTCAGTGATAAAAAAAATGCTTCAGCTCCATCTATGTTTTCTACAGCAGAATAGCAGCCCTCTAATTGATCGCCTTGACCATCTTTATCTATTTTTCGCCATTCCTTTGGAGTCCCAAATCTAATCAATCCTTTTTCAACAAATGCATCGGCATATTTCCTTATTGTGCAACGTAAAAGCATTATAGTTGGTGAATAATTCGTTGAAATCCCTTTATATCTTATATTTGGATGATGAATAAATACCATCAAATCACCTCTATTTCAAATTACACTTTCTCATAATTTATTGTTTCCATGAGCAAAGACTATAATTCCTTCATATTTTATGAAATTTTCAATATATGTCATCACTTTAGTAACATCCTCCTATAGTTAAAATGATTTGTGTATACTTATAACCTTTATTTTTATTACTACATTCCATAACTATGAAATAATCACTCTCATTTTTTGCTTTTACAACAATTCCTTGTGAAAAATCTGTTTTCCAAAGAGCTTTAACACCATAATATCTAGCTACAACTGCATTTGTAGGATTTGGAGATTCAGTATCAAAGCCATTTTCGAATAACCAAGAATAATAATTTTTAATAGCAGGAGGTGGCCCCATAAAATGAAACGCCCTTACTATCGCCATTTGAAAATCCATCTCTTCTTCAATATCAATTAAATACTTTTCAGTGGGATCCAGACTATATCCATCGAAAGATTTTGTTCTTCCTGCATCTGTATTAAGTTTTATTTCTTTCATTTTCTTCTCCTTTCGGTCTTATATCAGTATAAGGTTGAATTTGTGATACATATTCATCCACGTTTAAAAATGATTTCCCTAATTCATTTAAACTAATATCCAACATATATTCAGCAACTTCACCTGAATGAATGATGCTTCTCATCGGATTTAATTTTTTTCGAAAATCCTCAAATTCATCACCTACAACCAACCATTCTCCAATTTCTTTATCAAAATAACAATGATACTCTCTCCAAAGACGTCTATCATATTCATAAAAAAAATCTTCATCTGCTGCAAAATCTGCCCAAGGAAATAACCGAGAAAACACCTCAACATAAGGTGTAAATGGAAACCAATATGGGTACGAATACTTTTTAATACTTTTTCCATCATTTACAATAAATTCCATATTTCCTCTTCCGTTGCTCTTATTTATCCATTCTTCTGAGTGTAGTTTTATTTGACCGCCATCTTGAATAATTTTCATAAAATTTTTTTGAGATAACAAAAAATTATAATTAGCAATATGATGCGGTAAATTCGTTAAAGAAATAAGTTTATTATTTGATACATTATCTAAAAAAATTTGAGTTAGAGGGACCTTCACAAAAAGCCCTTTTCCTTTTCCATTATTGGTTCTTTCAATGCTTTCAGCAGTTAATTTTTGCCAAATACATAAATTATCATCTGGATTGTACAGAACAATTATGCATGGTAAAGTGTTCATAGTCCAATAGTTATACTGTCTTTCATCTATGTCACGAAATATAATATAATTATCTTTTTTTTCTTTAAACCAACTTATTCCTGATTTTATTTGTAAAGCGAGAAGCTGTTTTGACTTTCCTGTTGGTTCTGTTAGCTCCATATGAGCATCAATACCTATATCATTTATCGGTTGCTCACGAAACATCCATTGGTTTCGTTCCGCAATCTCTCCAACATGATTAATCCCTATTCTTTCTGTTTTATTAGCCATAAGCATTCTCCTTTTTATCTCTAGTAATTTAGATACAACAAATCTATTGCTACTATTTTTCATAGTTTCATTTTATTAATTAACAATACACATTATTAAATTCTTACATAATTTCACAAACCCCTTATTGTATTGCCATCTATTTATCTTGAAATCAAAAAAATAGTTTTTATCATTAATTTTCATTTCATCATATAGAATATAAATCTATTTTGAAATTTTAGGAGTCCATACCGTAAAAATATACTAATAAATCTCAATTAAACAATAGTCATTTAATACAGTCTATTCTCTGATATATATTTCATAAATGTTTTCTTCTATCTCATCTATACAGTATGGTAAATATCTTTTTACATCATTACTCCAAAAGTGTAATGGTGTCCAACCCATTTGATGAAGTAAATTGTCATTTCTTAGATCTCTTTGAATGTTCTCCTCAATCTTTTCAATCCAATAATCTTTATTGTTCTTAAGTTTATCTTTCGTTTTTTCGAAATCTTTCCCGTGCCAAAATTCGCCGTCAACAAATATTGCTATCTTATATTTTGGTAATGCTATATCAGGTGTCCCAGGTAATTTTTTATAATTCAATCGATAACGATACCCTTTATGCCATAAAGCTTTTGCAAGCACAGATTCAACCTTACTTTTTTTATGGCTCAACGCCTTCATACGCTTTGAAACTTCCGGAGTAGTTTTTAAATTTTGATGCTTCACATACATCACCTTACTTTAATTGTTTTAATATATATTGCTTGTTCAACCAAAAACTCTGTTTTGTCATCCACTCTCCATTTGGCAATTCATCTGCATCTCTTTCAACATTGCCTTTTAAAAATCCATCATTTAACTTATAAGCGGATTTCTGGGCATGAGGACGTATATGTATGATTTCAGTATCTTTCATTCCAGGTAAGTTATTCTTAACTTCTAATTCACCATCTAGATTTTTAACCTTTTTGAAAATCACTCCATTTTTGATTATATTTTTATAATTTTGCCATTCACTTTTCACAATCTCATTCAAATCATAGTAAGGCATGTGCCATAATTTTGCTTTCTGTAGTACATAAACATCATTAACTCTTTTGAAAACTACAAATAAGAATTGCGTTAAATCAAAATAATTGAATACTGTCGAATCTTCCCATTCTTCTTGTACAAGTTCTTTAAATTTAAATGGTGCAAAAGACATATTTTCTCTATTCTTTCCATTTTCTTCTATTCGTATGGTCTTGACCACGATATTTGCTTTTTGAAATTCTGCAGCATGATTACCTTTGATTCCTAACATTCGGAATGTAAGATCATTCCATTGTGCTTTGTTATTGTTATAAGGGCAATCATACATTTCACATAATTCTTTATCTGTCATGCCAATGTGCTTATTTATCAAAGATACAACATGCTCTTGGAAATTTGTTTTGATGTCTTCTTTTATTATTGATTCACACGGCACATTGTTTTGAAGGATATAATTTTTCAAAACATAATTCATGTAAGATACTTTGAAACAATAATTTCTTTTCTTAGCTAAAGTATGATCACCATAATATTGTGGTCGCATGCTTTTTTTGGCAGTTGCGCCTTTCGTACAAGCTCCCAGATACATCGTATCTCCTTCGCTTAATTCATGAGCTTTTCCTTGTTTGATTTTTTCATTGATCTGATTATAGTCATCGATGATTATCTTAAGATCATCCTTAGGCGGACTAAATAAATTTACAAATTTAATGACATAATCCAAACGTTCTATGGACTTGTCCCTCAAATAATGAATCAAAAGGATACATTTAATTTTTTCCCATACATGACTTTTATAGAAATCTTCTTCTACAGGTTCATTGTAAGAAATATTTGTTATGGACAGTCTTTCTCCTGCTCGATATTCACCTTTTTTCGTCTTATCAATAGGTGTTTGTTTTAATTCTAATCCTATCTTATTAAAATCCGCTTCTTGATTACCATTTGGATCATAACCAAAATAGTATTTTTCTATAAAATTACCCAATTGACCTTTCGCTTTGTCATTCAAAGATGCTCCAAAACCATATTCTACTGTTTTTTCTCTTACTACCATATTTTCAAAATTGGCATATGCATCATATAAATTCCCTCCATAACTTTTTATTGGACTTTTTTCATATTCTTCCAATACCTCATGAAAGGTCATTCCTTCCAATTTTTTTGCATATGAATAAATACTATTGATATCTGTATCATCATAATCAAATAACTTCATATCTATCACCCTCTTTCCCTATATGCACAAAAATCTTATGCCTAAAACATAAGATCATTGTTCTTTATCGATTATTTTATCCAAAACTTTTGCCATTCTTGTGATCATTGGTACTACCAATGCATTCCCCATGCAAAAGAATCTCATCCTATTAGGCATTCCACTATTAGTCCAATCGTCATCGAAACCTTGCAAACGTTCTGCTTCGATTGGAGTCAATGTTCTCAATCTTCCTGTTCCAGGATCTGAAACGACATGTGTGCTTCTATTCAAAGTAGATTCGCTAGTAAGCATGGTTCTACCTGGTTTATCCCATGAATCCGGAAAAGCAATAGGCCCCTCTGAAAAGACATACTCATGCCCTGTCTTAGATACACGATTTATTTTTTTCGCACCTTTCAAATAAGTCCATTTGCTCATTTTTTCGTTTGTTATATAAAAACTTTCGTCAACATTAGACTGTAAGATATCTCCCAATAGTATAGGTGTCTCCATTACCGGAACGACATTATTTGTATATATTTTTCCATTTCTCATTAATCCAGCTGATTTAAAATCAAATGAAAATTTATCTGTCATTTCTAATAGATCATTCATCAAAGTTCCTTCAAAACAATTCTCCACTTGTTCGATTGGAAATGATTTCGCCATGAATCCATCTGAATTGATCAGTGATAATTCGTCCATTTCTTTTACTGAATCAGCATAAACCGTATCATTTCTATATGCAAAGATAAATACTCTTCTTCTGCGTTGTGCCGCACCATATTCAGCAGCATTTATCACTCTCCACTCAGCAGAATATCCTAAGGTATTCAAACAACTTAAGATGATACCAAAATCTCTCCCACGTTGTTTTGCTGGAGATTTTAATAATCTATCAACATTTTCAAAAATGCAAAATGCAGGTCTCTTTGCTTCGATGGTATCTCTAATTTGCCACCATAGAACTCCTTTTTTTCCTTCGATACCTTTTGAACTAGATAACGATTGAGCTACTGAATAATCTTGGCAAGGAAATCCACCAACCAAAAGGGTATGATCTGGAATAGCATTTTTATCTACAGTAGAAATATCTTCACAAGTATGAAATTCCCCATTTATATCTGGTGAATCTCCAAAATGTTGCACATAGCACTGATTTGCCCATTGTGTTCTCGCCCCTGGTTCCCATTGTGAAAACCATGTAGTTTTCCATCCAGAATCGGCTCTTTCAAAACCTAATCTAAATCCTCCTACACCGGCAAATAATTCACATATTGTTTTGTTCATAAAGTCCTCCTAGTTTACACTTCTCACTTATTTTTTTGGAATCTAAGCTTTGCCTTGAACACTATCAAACGATAGATCATGATTCCATACCGAAATGAGCCTCAGCTCAAAAAAGAAAATCAATCAACAACTTCTATGATTTCATCAAAACTATTACAACCTAAAAACTTATAAATCTTTAATAAATTTTCCATCGAAATAGTCTCATTTTTTGACAACTTTGCTAAAGTCCCAGGAGAAATTCCAGCTTCTTTTGCAAATTCCGTCTTTTTCAAACCTTTATCAATTATTTTTTTGAATAAATTATTATAACTTACTTGCATATTGATTTTCCTTTCGACAATAAAATTATATCAATTATAATCATATAATTGAATAGTTTTTTCATATAATTGGATTTTTTATTTGTTAAATTGAAAAAACATCTTGTCTAGAGGCTTATTAACTTTTATCCAATGTTTATGAAAAATAATGACTCCAAGAAATACTGTAAAACCGACTTCAATTGAATGACACTGAAAAATTAAGAAAAAACAATAATCCAGGATGAATGAGAAGTATATTACAGTTAGCCGAGTTGGACAGAATGAGTAGAAAAATTTTGATACACAAGAAGCTTTTTTTAAGAAAGGAGCATTTTAGAATAAAGCGGTCGTAAACGATTTTGGGGAGGCTGAAAAACGTGATTTTTTATAAAAAGAATTAACAGAAGGTCAGCATTGATAGATTAATCAATGTTCTCGATTAACTTTTCACGCGGTACAATACAAAAAGAATCAAGCAATCATTACATTATCTTATCCCTTATGAATACAGACAAAGCTTAGGACAAATATAAATTAGTCAAAATTATTATCCGCACTCCTTACTAAAAAAACCAACTATCGTATAACTTACAATAGTTGGATATTTCTATTAAAGCCTTCCTATCACACAAACTTTAAAATGTCAAATATTTCAATGAATTAATCACTTAATTCTTATGGTAGATATTTTTATTTACAAATCGCTTAGGCTTTGAGTTTTTGTCATGTGCTTATATAAGTAGCCCAGTCAAACTACTACTAATAATTGAAAAGCATGTCACTACATTTAATATTTAACAAAAAGATTCTCGAATATACTAAGAACATTGCTCTAGGATAGATACTACAAGTCGAGTCTGATCGCAGAGTTTTTCATAAGCTTCTATATCATTTAAACGCGTAATTCTTTCAAATTCAGCGCATTCATAGGTCATATGCAT
>NZ_JAQLXG010000010.1:29068-78840 GCF_028321995.1 Faecalitalea cylindroides | reverse complement strand
TAAAATAGTGGACTTCATAAGCGGATTGAGTGGACTTCTCTATCGTACAGGATGGACTTCAGTTAACGGAATACTCATTAATTCATAAATTGAATGATTTTAATGTTACAGAAAAGTTTTAAATGTATTGATTTCGACGATGATAATAAGAGATTTAATATTTTGATTGGCGACAAAGGTAGTATTAATTATTTTGATATATCTAAAATTGATGTACTGAATCAACAGGCATCCTTTAAAGGAGAGCCTAAGCCATTTACCATTGAGTTCTAGCTGGAACAACATTCCTTTGTGAAACAATGAAGCCCCTTTTTATCTAGGTTTAAAGATCACCTTAAAAGATGGAACGATCAAGGCAGCATACATATCAGATAGAAAAACAGGCTTTAATATAGATATCTATCACGAGAATGAAGAAGAAGCCAATGCAATCAAAAAGATCATCAAAAAAAAGATCCTATCCTAAGATCATTCTAAGTACTTTTGCAGCTTAAACACAATAATTTAAGGAGAACATAATGAATCCAATTCTAAATATGATTTTTTCAATTATCATAATGTTGTTATTGATCATGGTATCGAGAAAGCTTCTTGATAATGAACATGAACTACTCTTCTTTTTAATTTTCAATATAGCCGGATTTATCTTTGAGTATTTAATTTGCGGTTTAAGAGGACCTTATCTTGTATTTCAACTGATTCTATGGTTCATTTTCTCATTATTGCGAATTTATATTGTACGAAATGAAAAGCGCTTTTGAGCGCTTTTTCTATTTAATATTTAATTTTCATGATTCTTCCAAAACCAATGGTTCCCTGCCCTGTATGCGACATGATAATAGCTTTAAATTCATGCTGTTCCACAGGTTGATGGACAGCTTCTTCTAACATTATCTTTAGCTCATCGCTCATCTTACGATTGTCTGCATCAATGATCATCCAATCATAATCAGTGGGGTTAACCCCTTTAGTAACATATTCAATACCTTGAATATATGCTTTCTTTAAAGTACGTACTTTGGCAACAACATCGATTGCACCATGATCAACACATAGAATAGGTTGAATCTTTAACAATCCGGCTAGACTTGCCGCCGCAGGAGAAATACGTCCCCCATTCTTTAATGTCGTTAAATTTTCAGGAATCAAAGCTGCCAACATATTTCCTTCAGTCTCAATTTTTTCTTTGACCTGGGCTGTAGTATATCCTTTTTTAAACATTTCTCGTGCCGTCAATAACATCTTGATAACCGGATAACAAACAAACTCTGAATTGACAACAGTTACTTTTCCATCAAAATTTTTTGCCGCCTGCAAGGCAATATTACAAGTACCAGACAAGGCATATGTCAAAGGTAAGTAGAAAACTTCATCACATGTTTCCAATAAATCATGCCACATTTTGACCATATCCCCAAGCAATGGTTGTGACGTTTTTACACTTTCATTATTGTTTAAAGCTTCAATGATCATAGAATCATCAATGTTTACACCTTCAATATATTCTTTATCTTTTATAACAATAGGCATTCTTAATACATGAATATCTAATTCTTTTGCTTCCTGTTCTGTAATATCTGCGCTTGAATCGCACATCAAAGCTATCTTACTCATACTCTCACATCCTCGTTATAATTTACCCTAACAATTAATTTGGAATTGACAGATTATTTCCCTTTTCGCTTAGATTTCTGGATCAGTTTTTTATAAACTGGAAGAACCGTTTTTAATTCATCAAAAGATGTTAACCTCCATTCCCAGTTTGGTGACCCGACAGTTCCTGGTGTATTGATTCTTGCTGCATCATCTAAAGCCAATAAATCTTGAACAGGAAAGATTACAAGATCAGCTACACTGTTAAAAACTGCATGAATGATTCGATCCGTACATTTTCTTTCTTTATACTTTTTAAATTTTTGTGAAATCTTTCTTTTCTGATAGGAAGATAAATTTTTATACCATCCTACTAAAGTTTGATTATCGTGAGTCCCTGTATAAACGATCGTATTCTGTGTTTCTTTAAAATCATTATTGGATTCATATGGATCCAATTCAAATTGAACGATTTTCATTCCACTTAAACCATAATGATCTCTTAATTCAAAAACTTCTTCTCTTAGATCGCCTAAATCCTCTGCTACAATATGTATATCAGGAATCTTTTTATTAATCATATCAAATAATTCATATCCAGGAGCCTCGACCCATTCTCCAATTTCTGCGGTTGGGCAGCTAACTGGAATCTTCCAATATGTATCAAACCCTCTAAAATGATCGATTCGAACAATATCAAATAAAAATGTACTCCAGATCAAACGATCGATCCAGAATTGAAAATCCGTTTCTTTTAAATATTCCCAGTCATAGATTGGATTTCCCCATCTTTGTCCAGTTTTACTAAAGTAATCCGGTGGTACACCGGCTACATATGTTGGATTGTATTTCTCATCTAATAAGAAACAATTTTTATTCGTCCAAACATCTGCCGAATCAATTCCGACATAAATGGGGATATCTCCAACAATTTCTATGCCTGCTTCATTGGCATATTTTTTTAGATCAAACCATTGTCTATAGAAGACATACTGAACAAACATCTCATACTCCAATTGTGGTCGATGTTGTTCAATATCATATTGATATGTGTCTGGCCATTCCTGCTCTTCAACAGGCCATTCCAGCCAACATTTCAGATCATGTTTTTTCTTCAGTGTAATAAAGGCAGCATAATTAAATAACCATGGATGTTTTTCTTTGAAATAATGGAATCCATCTCTTTCAATACCTGTTTCCATGCATCTTTCAAAGGCCATATGTAAGTAAGTTTCTTTAAAAGACCTTACCTTTGGATAATCAATCGAACTTCCTTCTTCTAGATACTCATCGATTTCTTCGCTCTTTAATAAGCCCCATTCTACAAGCAATTCCAGAGAAATATAGATTTCATCTCCTGCATAAGAAGAATATGGCTGGTAAGGTGAATTCCCATATCCAACAGGATTTAAAGGAAGGATCTGCCAAACTTTAAATCCTGCTTTTTTAATTAAATCTACAAACTCATAAGCACTCTTTCCAAAATCACCAATTCCATGTGCTCCACCAAGCGTAGATACTGGAGCTAGTATACCTGCACGTCTTGTCATAACGATCCCCCAATACTTTTACAATAAATGGTATTCATGTTCCCAATTGGAATCAATAAAGAATTGGCTAGATTCTTTAGCTTTTTCAAGATCCATGTATGTATAATTTCCACACTCTTCTTTTTTCGCACCTGGAATCTCCTTATCCCAGCAGGCAATTTCTTGAAACACTTCTTTGATGACATCAATGACTGTTTCAAATGATAGATCTTTAATGATCAGATAAAAACCCGTCATACATCCCATAGGTCCAAAATATATAATCTTATCGGCATATTTTCCATTTCTTAATAAAGTCGCTCCTATATGTTCAATCGTATGAGCAGCTTTGGGATCAAGTGGTGTATCCACATTAGGTTCACACATACGAATATCATATGTAATCAAAGTATCATCCACACGCGAGATATATACCCCTTTTTTTAACTTCGTATGATCCACACAAAAACTTTTTATTCTTTCCATAACCATTCCTCTTATCCTATATTGTAATCATTTCTTTTTTCAAACTCCTGTTTCTTGGCATCATTCCAACGATCTACAGGTCGATAGTATCCACTTACTCTTGCCCAGACTTCACTTTTCTTGCCACATACAGGACAGGTTGATTGTTTTCCGTTGATATATCCATGTTCTTTACAAATGGAGTAAGCTGGAGAAAGAGTAAAATAAGGCACTTTATATTTAGTACATATTAATTTGATTAAATTTTTGATTGCCTTTGAATCAAAGATGCGCTTATTCAAATACACATCAAATACTGTTCCACCTGTGTATAAGGATTGAAATCTCTCTTCAATTTCCAATGCTTCAAAGACATCGATCTTAGCATCAACAGGAAGGATTGCTGAATTTGTATAATATTGATCCGCCTGAATATCTGGATACAACATATGATCTTTTTTCTGAAAACGATACGTCACATGTTCAGCTGGTGTTGCCTCTAAGTTAAATAACTCATGATATTCGTGTTGATACTCCAACAAACGTTTCTTCATATGTAAAAGGACTTCTTCGCAAAAATCCTGTGTTTCCTTTTTCAACAAAGAAGCTTGAAGCCATTTGGCATTGATACCTGCTTCATTCATTCCAATCAAACCAATCGTTGAAAAATGATGATCAAACGTTTGAATATATCGCTTTGTATATGGGTAAAGACCACCATTTAAAAAC
Organism: Faecalitalea cylindroides; assembly: GCF_028321995.1. Classification (NCBI taxonomy): domain Bacteria; kingdom Bacillati; phylum Bacillota; class Erysipelotrichia; order Erysipelotrichales; family Erysipelotrichaceae; genus Faecalitalea; species Faecalitalea cylindroides. The sequence goes on along the minus strand of NZ_JAQLXG010000010.1, from coordinate 74,524 downwards.
TTATCCAGCACTTGTCGTTTAACATGTAAACTTCTGGCCGAAAGATCCATAAGATAATCTAATTTTTGAAAAAAATCCTCTTTATTTTCCGATAAATATGCAATTCGAGGCATATTGATCGTGACTGTACCAATATTACCGGTATTTTCTCCATAGGCAAACAACCCACCTGATTTATTGATCAGGATATCTTCTTTAAACTCATTATCAAAGCTTTCTCTTAAATCAATAGGTCTTCTATTTGTCGCAATACAGTTGGCAAAATAAGGGGTTCCATATTTTGCTGCCAATTCAAACAATAAATCATTGTTTTCTCCATTTTCAAAATCAAAATCTTTTGTAATTGAAATCGTAGGAATTGGAAATTTAAAACCTCTTCCTGTCTGATCGCCATGAATCAAGATATCCAAAAACACTTTTTGGATCATACACATCTCTTTTTGACAATCTTTATATGTAAAATTTTGAGGTTGTCCTCCTACGATACAAGGAGTATCTTTTAACTCTTCAGGAACGATCCAGTCAAAGCCAATATTGGAAAAAGGTGACTGTGTTCCCCAGCGGCTGGGAATATTCACTCCATATATAAACGTTTCAATACATTTGTGTACTTCATTCTCACTTAAACCATCCACTTTGATAAATGGCGCCAAATATGTATCAAATCCTGTAAGGCTTTGAGCCCCTGCCCATTCATTTTGCATGATCCCTAAAAAGTTGACTAGTTGATTTGCCAGGGCAAATAAATGTTTAGCCGGTCTCGATGTAACATTTTCCTTAACACCACCTAAGCCTTCCAATAAGAACTGGTGTAAAGACCATCCTGCTCGATCAGCCGTTAACATATCTAGATCATGGATATAAATATCTCCATTTAAATGCGCCTGAGAAATCTGTTCATCATAGACCTCATTTAACCAATAATTTTGTGTGATCGCTCCTGAATTGGATAAGATCAAGCCACCTACAGAATATAATTCAAGGGATCCCTCTTTTTTCTTTGCGGTACTTTGACTTAAATACGAATCGACAATATTTTTGTAGTCTTTGACCGTATTGGAAATATCTCGCACATTTTCTCTTTGTTTACGATACAGGATATAGGCCTTTGCCACTTGATAATATCCTGTTTCTGATAATATCTTCTCAACACTATCCTGAATTTCTTCGACTTGGATCGCATGATTTTTGATCTTGTCTTGAAAATCGGAAGTAACACGTAAGGCAAGCAAGTCAATGATCGAATCATCCGTATCCAGTTTCAAAGATAAAAAAGCTTTCTTAATTGCAGCCTTTATTTTATTGATATCAAAAGATACAAGTTTTCCATCACGCTTCTCTACCTGAAACATATGCTTCCCCCTTTATTTGTATATTTGGTATAAACGCTTTAAAAATATGTAAAGCTTCATTCATTTCGTTTTGATCAAAGGCATGATAATTTTCAACCATGGTCGATGGATTTGACATCAAAGTCACTTGTTTTACCCCTTTAAGCCATCCTGCCATTTCCTTTAAACGGTTGGTATCATGTAATTCTTTGATCAAAGTAATCGTAATATCATAATCGATTTGACCTTTTTTTAAGATTTCGATCGATTTTGTAATAATATCGGTATTAAAATTTGGAATACCAATCGTTTCTCCATAATAAGAAGGAGCATTTTTAATATCCAGGCTCACAAAATCAATCAATTTTTGATTGATCCATGATTTAAGTCGATCTGGATACGATCCATTCGTTTGAATCTTCACAAGATATCCAAGTTTCTTTACATATCTTAAAAAAGGTGCAAGTTCTTCGTGCATCAAAGGTTCTGGTTCCTTAAGACAAACGGCATCATATATATCTTTACGTTTCTCTAAAAAATTCTTGATATCTTCCAGGTTTAGCTCCATACGATTTTCGTTTAAGAAAATCAGATTGCGTTTCGTACAGTGTTTACAGCGAAAATTACAACCTGCTGTACTCAAGACAGTCGAAACTTTATCTGTATAAAAACTCAAATCCACTTTCTGATGATCGAAAAACTGAACCTGTTCATCATCTTTATCCGCGAAGACCTTTGCGTTTTCAGCCATATCTTCATATAAATAAGAAAACTCTTCGATTTTTTTAGAAGGAATCGATTGAATGATGTGCTTCCACCAATTTCTTCGAATGCTGTAAATCTGATTCATAACCTCTTTGGTCTTATCGGTCGTATATAATTCTTTTGCTCGTTTATCTTTGATTGAAGACTGTACAATAACATAACCTAAATTGACCAATTTTTGAACATTTTTTGTGATCGTTCCCTTGTCATATCCACCATCTAAGGCAATCTTTTGCATTGATATTCCCTCTTCTTCATAAATGGCGATCAAGATTGGCAATTGTGCATAAGTTAAAGATAGATTTGCAAGTTTTTTATCATAATATTTTTGAGTACTGCGATATAAAATGCTGATGTCCATCAACAAGTCATTCTGTCTAGCCATATATTCTCCTCAATTAGTCATAGTTTATCATGCAAAAGTTGCCCATTCAACTATTTATAAACAAAATAAAAAGATCAGACAATTGCCTGATCTTATCTACATTATTTTACTTTTGCATCAAAGTGTTCATCACGCACAACAACATCGTGTGCGCCACCTTCTACGATACTTGTACTTGACACAAGAGTAACTTTGGCATTTTTTTGAAGTTCTGGGATCGTTAAGCATCCACAGTTACACATTGTATGGCGAATCTTAGATAGAGTTAGACCTACATTATCGCGTAAGCTTCCAGCATATGGAACATAAGAGTCAACACCTTCGACAAAAGACATCTTATTTTCTCCACCAACATCATAGCGCTGCCAGTTTCTAGCACGAGCACTACCTTCGCCCCAGTATTCTTTCATGTAATTTCCATTTACACTGACGATCTTATTTGGTGCTTCTTTAAAGCGGGCAAAATATCTTCCTAGCATTACAAAATCTGCACCAAAGGCAAGTGCCAATGTGATGTGATAATCATGCACGATACCACCATCACTACAGATTGGAACATAAATACCTGTTTCTTCAAAGTATTTATCACGAGCACGAGCTACATCCAATGTAGCAGTAGCCTGTCCACGTCCAATTCCTTTTTGTTCGCGCGTGATACAGATAGAACCTCCACCGATTCCAATTTTAACAAAGTCTGCTCCGGCTTCGGCAAGGAATCTAAATCCTTCTTCATCCACAACGTTTCCGGCACCAACTTTTACTGTATCTCCGTATTTTTCGCGAATCCATTTAATCGTATTTGCCTGCCATGCAGAATATCCTTCACTTGAATCAATACATAAAATATCTACACCAGCATCTACTAGAGCAGGAACACGTGTTTCATAATCACGTGTATTGATACCAGCACCAACGATATAGCGTTTATCCGCATCCAATAGTTCATTTGGATTATCCTTATGTGATTCATAATCTTTTCTGAACACAAACGCTTTTAAATGTTGTTCATCATCTACGATTGGAAGCTGGTTCAATTTATTATCCCAAATCAAATCATTTGCTTCAGATAATGAAATATCTTCTTTACCTACGATCAATTTTTCAAATGGTGTCATAAATTCTTTGACTTTTGTTGCCTTATCCATTCGGCTGATGCGATAGTCACGACTTGTTACGATACCTACAAGTTTTCCATCCGCTTCCCCATTATCTGTAACTGCCATCGTAGAATGACCTGTTTTTTCTTTAAGGGCAATTACATCGGCAAGTGTTGCCTCTGGAGAAATATTTGAATCACTGCCTACAAAGCCAGCTTTTGTCGCTTTTACTTTTCTAACCATAGCCGCCTGGCTTTCAACAGACTGGCTGCCAAAAATAAAACTGATTCCACCTTCTCTAGCCAATGCGCATGCCATTTCCTCTCCACTGACAGCCTGCATTACAGCCGATACCATAGGGATATTCATGCTCAAAGAAGGTTCTTCCCCTTTTTTAAATTTAACGATTGGAGTTTTTAAACTCACTCGATCAGGGGTACAATCCTCAGATGTATAACCTGGAATCAATAAATACTCACTAAAAGTTCTTGATGGTTCTTCAAAAAATTTTGCCATAAACGTCTCCTTCTCTTAAGTTTTATCTATTATAAATCTTACACAAAAATTCATCAAGTTTATTTATGCTTAAGCTTAAAATTTAAAAACAATAACACTGTACGGAGCTACCAATATCTTGTTGGTATTGCTGGAATTGCATTGTCCATTGTCAAACAAGATCCTTGCATCGGCATTAAGATCATAGTTAAAATAACGATTCGTTGGATTAAAAATGACACCACAGCTATCATCATCTTTCTTAGTATAATAAACCAAAGCTGAACCTTCGATATCATTAAATGATACATTTTCCAATTCTTCTTTTGTACTTAAACGGAAACATTCATGTTCTTTACGAATACTTATGAGCTTTTTAGTATCATTCACGATTTTAATATGAATATCTCGTCTTTGATAATCGATACAGTTATAATGATCACTTCGATTATAAGAATTGCCTAGATTTTGTTTGGTACGACCAAATTCCTGCCCAGCGTGAAGAAAAGGAACTCCTTGTGCTAACAACACCATCGCATTGGCAAGAACTTGACGTTTTTCACGTATTTCTCTTCCTTCTTCTCGGCAACAAACCCTGTTTTTATCCCATAACGTATGATTGTCATGACACTCTACATAATTGATTGTCTTTTCCATGTTGTCATAATATCCAATATCTACACAACCACATAAGGCATGAGAAGCCGCTTCAATCATTTCAACAGCGCCATTCGAATACCCTTTTCTTTCTAATTCGCTATTCGAGCCTCGAATATGCTCTCTAAAATAATCATTGAAATGACCTACATGTTCCATCTTATGTTGATTTAATTGACTTGCTCGACGATCTTCCGACAAAAAGCTAGGCATGTTCCATCCTTCGCCATAGACCATAAAATCAGGTTTTAGCTTACGACACTCCTGCTCAATTTCATTCACAAGATCAACATCTAAGATTCCCATCAAATCAAAACGGAATCCATCTACATCAAACCATTCCACGATTCTTTTACAAGTATCGACAAAATATTTATGTGACATCCTTTGCTGGGTATCAATGTCATTGCCGCAATAACTGCCATTGGAAAACTCTCCTTGTTGATTCATCAAGAAATAATAATCTGGAACGAGTTTTTCTAAAGGATAATTTTCTTTCTCATAGACATGATTGAATACAAGATCCAAATTCACTCGTATACCGGCCATATGACAATTTTGAACGAGTTGAGCAAACTCTTCTACTCGACATAGTGCATCTTTAGGATTGGTGGAATAATACCCTTCCAGGCAGCGATGCGCCACTGGATCATAGCCCCAGTTATAAAAGATATTTGGATACACTTCATCAACACTGCCAAAATCAAATACCGGTAAAAGTTGAACATGAGTGATACCAAGGCTCTTTAAATACGAAAAACCGGTATTTAAAGCACGCGTTTTTTCATTTTCTTCCGTAAATCCTACAAATTTTTTTGGATGATCAACACCAATATTGGCTTGTGATGTCATATCACGGATACTCGCTTCATAAATGATCGCATCTGTTGCTTTTTTCATTGGTTTTAATTTGATTTTTTGTGGTATAGACAAAGTATTTGGATCAACTACCACGCTGGCCAAACCATTTTGGGTACAGAAAGAAGAATATGGATCAATGGTCTCATTCCATTGACCATTGGTTCGCACCATAAATGTATAATGATAACCTGAAATATTTTTGTTGACACGAACCTCATAGATTCCTTTATCTTTTCTCTCCATTTCATAGACTTCACGTTTGCCATCTGATTCTAGACAAAGCTGAATACGATAAGCCACTGGAGACCAAAGCTTAAATGTCGTTACAGCTGGAGCATATAAGCATCCAAGATCATTTCCATCATAAAAGAATTCATCGTTAAATCGATTGGTTTTGACAATATGCGAATAATGACAAACAGCTCGTTTACAGTGCTCATCATATAACGTATATTCCTCACCAACATTGATCATCCCATTAATTGATAATCGATAATGCGTATATCCGTTATATAGATCGCTCATTGATTGAATAGTCAAAGGAATAATGTGATCTTGTGTATCTTTTAAATGGAAGATGCGACTGCTTCCATTAAAAAAGTTCTTGGACATATACACATTTAAAATATCATAATCATCTAAATAAGCCTCATAAGGTTCTTTCATTCTCATGATTCATATCTCCTTTATTTGCTAGTATCATTCTATCATATTGAAAAGACAAAGCTCAAAAAAAATGGTATATTATACAAAGACAAGGAGGATTTGTATGAACAAATATCGTATCGAAGAAGATTGCCTGGGGCAAGTTCAAGTAGAGGCCGACAAATATTGGAAAAGCCAGACTCAAAGAAGCATTGAAAACTTTAAAATTGGCTATGAAACAATGCCTGAATCAATAATTGTAAGCTTTGCGATCCTAAAAAGTGCCTGTGCCAAGGCAAACCTGCATTTCAACAAGATTACTCAGGAGCAATGCGAGCACATCATGAAAGTCTGTAAAGAAATTGAAGAAAAGAAACATATGGATCAATTCCCATTAAAAGTATGGCAGACAGGTTCAGGAACACAAACAAACATGAACGTCAACGAAGTGATCAGTATGATGGCTAATGAAAGAGCTGAAAAAAATCTTTGCCATCCTAACGATACGGTGAATTGTTCACAAAGCTCAAATGATACATTCCCGGCAGCCCTGCATATCATGATTGCCAAAAAGATCTTGGAAGATTTGATCCCAGAGCTGGATGAAATAATCGAAACCTTCAAAAAGCTGGAAGAAGAAAATAAAGGAATCATCAAAATCGGACGTACCCATCTTCAAGATGCTACCCCCCTTTATTTCTCACAAGAATTAAGTGGTTATCGTTCAATGATCGAACATAGTAAAAATCAAATCCTAAACAGCTTAAATTACGTTTATGAACTAGCCTGTGGGGCTACCGCTGTTGGTTCTGGTATCAATTGTCCAAAAGGATTTGATGAAATTATCTGTTCAATCTTGCAGGAACACACAAACATTCCATTTAGACCCGATCCAAATAAATTTCATGCCCTTACTAGTAAAGATGCCTGTGTCTTTGTCAGTGGTGCACTTAAAGCTCTTGCAGCCAACTGCATGAAGATTGCCAACGATATTCGATGGCTTGCCAGTGGACCACGATGTGGTATTCATGAAATCGATATTCCTGCCAATGAACCAGGTAGTTCCATTATGCCTGGTAAAGTCAATCCAACACAGTGTGAAGCCTTAACAATGGTAGCCGTTCAAGTTATGGGAAATGATACTGCGATTGGCATCGCAGCCAGCCAGGGAAACTTTGAATTAAATGTATTTATGCCTTTGATTGCCTATAATATGAATCAAAGTATCCAGCTTTTAAGTGATGCAATCCATTCCTTTAATGAACATTGCCTATCTGGATTAAAAGCCAATCAAACTGAAATGGGAAAAAACCTTCATAACTCTTTAATGTTGGTAACATGTTTAAACCCAGTCATTGGTTATGAAAAAGCCGGAAAGGCAAGTCAATACGCCTATAAGAACGATCTAACGTTAAAACAAGCAATTCTAGAGTTAGGTTATTTAAGTGAAGAAGAGTTCGACCTTTACGTCGATCCTAAAAAGATGATCAATGAATAAACGCATCTACACGATGCGTTTTTTAATAAACTAAAAAGATCGCCATTTAGCGATCTTATAAGATTGGACTAAATACTTTTAATACATTTCGATATGTGCGGACAATGAAATTTGTCTTCATACATTCTTCCAATGTAACTAAATGACTTGCTTTAAAGATTTCTTCAAAGTCTTCCTTGATATCCTTAATACAATCTACATCATGTACCCAGACACCACATTCATAATGAAGATAATAACTTCTAAAATCCATATTAACAGTTCCTACTAAGGCACTTCGATCATCTGCCAAGGCAACCTTTCCATGAATAAAGCCTGGTGTATATTCATAGATTTTGACACCTTTTTTGATCAAGATATCAAAATTGGCCTTCGTAACTTCATAAACCGTCTTTTTATCTGGAATGCCGGGAACGACGATACGCACATCTACGCCATTGCTGATGGCAAGTGTTAAAGCTGATATCATTTCCTGATCTAAGATCAGATATGGGGTCGTGATCCAAAAATAATCTTGCGCACAGTTGATCATATTCAAGTGCATCAATTTTCCTGTATCATTTTCATCAGTAGGAGAATCTGAGAACGGAATCACATATCCGTTATAAGGTATTTTTGTTTTTTTGTGTGGTAACAAAAACTCCTCATATGGCGTATTAGTTTCTGCCTGATAATTCCAAATCTGTAAAAAAGAGATTGTAAACATTTCAACCGCTTCTCCACTGATCATGATACCCATATCTTTCCAATATCCAAACCTTTTTTTAGTATTGATATATTCATCACTAATGTTACATCCACCTGTAAAAGCTACTTTACCATCAATAACCAAGATCTTACGATGATCTCGATTGTTCATCTGCATAGCTAACTGTGGCTTCATTGGATTAAACAAATGCGTTTTGATTCCTCTGGCATTCAGCCAATCTGGATAATCAGGATCTAGATAGGTAATGCTGCCAGCATCATCATAAATCAAACGTACATCTACACCCTCACTGGCTTTATCTAGAAGGATCTGTAGGATCGTATTCCACATGACACCTTTATTAATGATGAAAAATTCCATAAAGATAAAATCTTTGGCTTTCACCAATTCTTCAATAAACATCTTATACTGCTCTTCTCCACTTGGAAAATAAATTGTTTTGCAGTTTTTATAAACAGGAAAGAAACCATTAGACCATGCCATAGATACCATTTTATCTAAAACATAATCATCTTCGTGTGATTCATTCATTAATTCGATATTTCTTGTCGCATAAATCTTATAATCTGAATAGGCTTGTCTATCTTGTATCATCAAAGCTTTTGGAATCTTTCTTTCTCCAAATAGAAGATAAACAAGACCTCCAAAGAATGGCAGTGACATGATCAATAAGATCCATAACATTTTTGAACTTGTATCCGATTCGCGATTGATGACTCGTAAAGACACGATCCAAGATAAAAGCACTAGTATATAGTAAATCCCAACAAATCGCTGTGAAAAATATGTTACCAGTAAAAATAATGCAATCAACTGAATCAACAGAGCAGAGGCGATATAAAATGTTTTTGATTTTAAGAACTTAATAATTTTATTCATTATCACAACACCTCTGATACGTGAATTCTATCACAAATAGAAATATATACAAGGGTCCGTTAATAAAGATTTTCTTAAGAGATCCATTAATAAATACATTGATTTTATATAAAAAAGCCATCAGATAAAAATCTATGGCTTTATGGCTCTTAATTGTTCGATTTCTTCCTTGTATGGAGCTTTTCCATCTATATAAGGTGTTTCTAAGATCTTAGTAATATTATCTAAACGAGGATGATGAACGATTTGGGCTAAGATATCAAATCCAATATATCCTTTACCTAAATTTTCATGACGATCCTTATGCGCACCAATCGGATTTTTTGAGTCATTGATATGTAAGACTTTTAAGCTATCCAATCCTAAAATTCGATCAAACTCATCCAATACAGAATCAAAGTTAGTTAAATCATAACCCGCATCGTGAATATGACAAGTATCCATACAAAATCCAATACGATTCGATTTATGAACTCCGGCTTTAATTATCGCAAGTTCTTCAAAATTACGACCACATTCACTGCCTTTTCCTGCCATTGTTTCCAAGGCAATACAAACGTTTGAATCATCCTGATCTAATACTTCGTTTAAGCCATCTATGATCCATTGTAATCCAACCTCGGCACCGGCCTTAACATGACTTCCAGGATGTAAGACAAGATATGAAGCACCTAGATACGATACTCGTTTTAATTCCTGTGCTAAAAATTCAGCACCAAACTTCGCTGTATCAGGATTCATAGAATTGGCTAAGTTTATGATATATGGAGCATGAACAATGATATTTTCCATCTTCATTCCACTTTCTTCCATTAATGACTTAGCTTCTTGAACCTTCATCTTGGAAATATCAACTCGACGCGTGTTGCTAGGAGGACCGGTATAGATCATACATGCATTGGCTCCATAGCTTAACGCCTCTTTGATCGAACCTAAGAAATAATCGGGTGCTTTTAAAGAAACATGACTTCCTAAATACAACATATTTTATCCTTCCCTTTTCGCTCTCTGTTTTTCCATTGCGCGTTCTTTTTTCTGTCTTTGAATATCCTTTTTGATCATAGCTCTACGTTGTTTACGATGAAGTCTTTCTATTTCCTGTTTCTGTTTTTTCTTGTAGTTTGGCTTTACCTTTTTATTTTTCTTTTTGACAATTTTTTCAATATCCTCTTTTAGCGGATCTTTTTTCTTAACAGCTTTATGTTCTAAAGGTTTCAAATCGATCCATTCATTGTTTTTTACATCCTTATGTTCAAAAATAATTCCATCTTTTGTCAATGTATCGATAGCGCGTTTATCTTCTGGGCGATATAGGGCAATACATTGTCCTTCACGTTTAGCACGACCTGTTCTGCCTGCACGATGAATATAAAATTTAAGATCTTTTGGGAAACCACAACTAATAACATGTGTAATTCCCTCAATATCAATTCCTCTTGATGCAATATCGCTGGCTACAATATATTTTTTCTTCTGAGATTGAATCATTTTAATTGCCTGCATACGCTCTCTTGATTCTAAACCGCTGTGCAGTTCCACAAGATCATATCCATTTTCACGTAATGTATTGGCCATGCTGGAAGCTTGTTCCGTTGTATTGGCAAAAATTAAACATACATATGGTTGAATAACAGGCAATACATCCAATATCTTTTGTTCATAGGTCTTATGCTTACATGGCACTAAGAAGTGTGTAACATCTGATTGAAATTCATCATTTGTATCAATCTGAATTAATTCTGGATCATATAAATACTTTCTTAAGAATGGTTGAAGTCCTTCAGGGATCGTTGCACTAAAGACCATCATCTGCACTTTTTTATCCATTTTAGATAAGATCATATCAATATCTTCCAAGAAACCAAATTCCAATGTCATATCGGCTTCATCAACCACAACAATTTTAGCTGTATCAAGACGTAATGTTTTATCTTTTAAGAAAAGATCTTTCATACGTCCAGGTGTGCCAATAACGATCTGAGGAACATGTTTTGACCCACTTGTTTTCTGCATTCCTCCTGTTACCAGTTTTGTGCGTACATTAAAGTAAGCCGCTATCTTCTTACAACGTTCATGTAACTGAAACGCTAGTTCACGTGTTGGAGCAGAAATAACCGCCTGTACTTCATTCTTTTCAAAGTCTAACTGTTCAAAAATAGCCATGAAAAAAGCATGTGACTTACCTGATCCCGTACTAGAAATACCAATTAAGTCTCGATGTTTGTTTTTTCTATTAACAACTTTTTCCTGAATTGGAGTTAACTTTTTAAAGTGTTCCAATTTCATTATCTCTTGAATACGTTCCATCATTACGCCTCCTTTTTAATTATCCCACAAACCGAATTCATTTACCAAAGAAACGAATTCATATATAATATTTACATGAAAACATTTGAAATTATTAAAGTAGATCCTCAAGGATATTGTGGCGGTGTTTTACAGGCAATTGCCATCGCAAAAAAAACCAGGCTTGAAAATCCAGACTCTAGAATAACAATTTTAGGCAATCTTGTCCACAATCAATATGTAAAAAAAGCTTTGTCTTACGATAAGTTAGATACTATTGAAGATAAAAGTAAAACAAGATTGGAACTCTTAGATCAAATTGAAGAAGGTATCGTAATTTTTACAGCTCATGGCATCAGCCAAGACGTTCGACAAAAAGCATTGAATAAAGGATTAAAGATCATTGATGCTTCCTGTCCTTTCGTCCTTCAAACACAAAAGATCATCCAACAAAAACTATCAGAAGGATTTGTGATCTTCTATATCGGCAAATATCGCCACCCTGAAGCAGAAGCCATCTATTCAACAAGTAATAAGATCTATCTTATTGAAAAAGAAGAAGACATCCCAAATGGTATTCAAGAACCAATCTTTGTGACCAATCAAACAACAATGTCAATTTTTGATATCCAGTTCCTGTTTGATGCGATCAAGCAAGCATATCCAGAGGCTGAATTTCATGATGAAATATGCAACGCAACAAGAATTCGCCAACAAGCCATCCTTGATTTAAAGGATAAGAACATTGATACTTTGATCGTCGTTGGAGATCCTTCCAGCAACAATACAAAACAATTAGCCAACATAGGAAAAAAGGCAAAAATAAAACAAGTAATACGTATCAATGATGTTAATGAACTCAATGTTGATGACCTACATGAAGCCTGGCGAATTGCCATTACAAGTGGAGCAAGCACACCAACATACCTTACAAATCAAGTCATAGAATATCTAGAAAACTATCCTTGTCAAAAACCAGAAATAAAGATACAAGACATACTTTAAAAGGCGCTAACTATAGAGTTAACGCCCCTTTTTTATTCGAATGAAATGGTCCAGATCCAATAATCTTCATCTTCTCCTATTGTACTTCTAACTTTGTCTAAATTATAGAAATCATCTAGCTCTGGTCTTACGTCCTTATCCTGTGGATAACAACGATATGCAAATACTGGTGTTTCCTTGGTTACATCTAAATCAACCGTTCCTATTTCGTCTACTTGTGAAACATAATTTACCCCATAAGTCTTTTTATTCTTTTCAATATCTATATGGTGATAAGTGCTCGCAAAGTTTTTATTAGTCATACCAAGTATGACTCGGCTTTCACATGTTCCCAAAATTGAAATTTCAATTGGTTTTGTATATTGTTGAATTTCAATTTCACTCTTATAATGACTAATCCATTCCCCATTTATATATTGATAAAATTTAAAATACATTGTTTGGATATTTTCTTTTATCTTGATATTATAGACAAAACCATTACGTCCACCACCTAATGCATATAAAAAGAATTCCTCTTTTTCTGTTTGTGGCTCATACCATTGGATCTTTGATTTTTCAATAACTTCTTCAGATTGATTAACTTCAGAAACATTATATGTTGCACAACCAACCAAAACCAAACATAAGCTAAGAAGCATCAATCCTTTTTTCATAGGAATCACCTCCTCAATTAAATTAAACCATATTAATTAAATAAATTTGTTAGCATTTCCTAAACGGTTGTTGAAATGGAAAAATTGGTCAAAAGAAAAGCGAAGACTAGCTTCGCTTTGATAATATATCAATAATTTCATGAACTTGATCCAGTGTTAGATTTTTGATACCACTGGCGCATTCATGACCACCACCATGATATTCCACAGCGACATCACGAATTGGAATCGTTCTTGAACGTAAAGAAGCACTATAGTGAATGCCATCTTCCATTTGTGTAAATAAGGCCCAAATTTCAATTTCATCAATGCCACTTAGAACATATACTTTCTCTTTAGCTTGAGAAAAAGTAAGTCCTGCTTCTTCATATTCTTTTTGATCAATGATCGCATACATAAACTTATTTGAAACAGTTGCCTGTTTACGAACAAGAGTTTCATATTGATAATCTAATAAAGAGCTATTAAAGTTAACTCTTTCTGCTTCGATCACATCCACACCTTGTGAATAAAGATACTTAGCAGCATCATAGGTTTGTTCTCTGACCGTTGAGATCGTAAAACGAATATTATCCGCAATTAGCCCTTCATAAATCAACTGGGCACTCTTCTTTGGCAGAGAAGCTTGAATATGATCAAAATATAAAGCTAACATCTCACATGTTGCACTTGCATGATCATCGATCCATTCTTGATCACAGAATGATTCAACTTGAACATGATGATCGATTCGGCATGTTTGTTTACAAAGAGTAAATCTTTGATCATCTACACGAGATGCATTGGATGTATCTAAAATAATTCCTAAAGAACCTTTTAAAACATCTTCCGTCACTTCATCCATTTGAAACCCTAGTTTATCCGACAGAGAATTGTTCTGACCTAAACAATATATCTGTTTTTGAGGATAACGATTCTTTAGCCATAAAGAAAATCCTAATTGAGAACCCAGAGCATCCATATCTGGAAACACATGGCGAAATAATACGATGGTTGAATGTTGTTCAATTAAATCGATTAGCCAATTAGGCATTGTTTACCAAGTCCTTATAAGCATCACGTGCAATCATTAATTCTTCATTTGTAGGAATCAACCATACTTGCATCTTGCTGGCATCACTAGATAGTTTTGCTTCTTTTCCACGAATGCCTTCATTTAATTCAACAGGAACATCTACACCAAAAACTTTTAAACCATCGCAAATCTTTTGGCGCATTTTCCAATCATTTTCTCCGATACCACCAGCAAATACGATAGCATCAGCGCCACCCATTAATCCATAATATCCACTTACAGTTTCAACGATTCTTGAAACATACATTTTCTGAGTAAGAATGGCTCTTTCATTTCCTTCATCTGCTGCTTTTTCAACATCACGTCCATCGCTGGAAATACCGCTAATTCCTAACATACCTGATTTTTTATTCAAGATGTTATCTACTTCATCTGGTGTATAACCATATTTTTTCTGAAGATAGATAACGATAGCTGGATCGATGTCTCCACTGCGAGTTCCCATCATGATTCCTGATAAAGGTGTAAATCCCATAGATGTTTTAAATGATTTACCATTCTTAACAGCTGTAATGCTGGCACCATTACCTAGATGGCAAGTGATAATATTCATTTCTTCAACAGGTTTGTTTAAGATTTCAGCCAATCGATATGTTAGATACATGTGACTTGTTCCGTGCATACCATAACGACGAATTTTGTCTTTTGTATAATATTCGTATGGAATCGGATAGATGTAGTTTTCTTCAGGCATGCTTTGATGGAAAGCTGTATCAAACACAAAAGTATGTGAACAGTTTGGCAAAGCTTTCTTAAATGAAAAATATCCTGTTAGACCAGCTGGGTTGTGCAGTGGAGCTAATTCGCTGCATTCTTCTATCTTATCTACAACATCCTGACTTGCTGGTACAGATTTAGCATAATACTCACCAGCATGAACCATACGATGTCCGATGGCTTTGATATCATCCAAACTGTTTACGACCTTGTGTTCGATCAAAGCATTGATCAAATGTTCTACGGCTTGTGCATGATCCTCAATATCCTGTACAGTCTCAAACTTTTCTCCATTTACTTTCATTCCAAAGATTGAATCTTTTAAACCGATTCGCTCAACGTTTCCCTGTGCCAAGACTTCTTCTTCTGGCATCTTGAAGACCTGGAACTTCAAAGATGAACTTCCTGCATTAACACTCATTACAATAGACATTTTCTTTTTTCCTCCTATAATATCTCCTGTATTTTTTCCAAAAGGATCGAATCATCCTTAATTAATTCAAAAACTTGATTTCGATGTTCGATGTAATGGATACAGTCTTCATATTTCTGTAACGCATTGCATCCTTTATGTACCGCATCCAATACGGCAGCACGAGAAATAGAAAGTTCTTCGCTGATTTCTGCATAGGAGAAGTCTTCCTGAAAATACAATTGAAGGATCTCCTGTTGACGTTTTGTCAGTAAAGAGCCATATATATCATAAAGTTCATTATAATAAACTTTATTCATCCGAATCCATACCTTTCGTGATTCCCATCAAGAAAGCATTGATATCAAAACTTTTTAGATCTTCCGGTTTTTCACCTAAACCCAAGAAGCGAACTGGTAAATGTAACAAATCTCGAATAGCCAAGACTACTCCACCCTTTGCGGTACCATCCATTTTGGTCAGGACGATTCCACTTACATCTGTAGCCTCTAAAAAGATTTTTGCCTGTGAAATACCATTCTGTCCAGTTGTCGCATCAAGAACAAGCCATACTTCATGAGGTCCACCTTCAATTTCTTTTGAAACGACACGACGCATCTTAGAAAGTTCATTCATTAAGTTTGTCTTATTTTGTAAACGACCGGCTGTATCACAAATCAAGATATCAACGTTATGTTCCTTGGCATAACGACAACCATCCACGATCACACTGCTTGGATCTTGATTTGGTTTTCCTTTAATACATGGAACGCCTAATCGATTTGCCCATGTATCAATTTGATCAATAGCGCCAGCCCTAAAAGTATCGGCAGCCACCACAGCTACTGATTTTTGTTGTTGAAGATAGTGACGGATCAATTTAGCCGAAGTTGTTGTTTTCCCTGATCCATTAACACCAACCATTAAGATAACTGTAGGACCATCTTCGTTATAATTGATTGGCGCATCCTGTTCTTCATCATAAAAATCATAAAGAATACTAATCAAATAATCCTCCATTGAATCATAGTTCTTCAAATCTTTGGCATTGGATTCAAACGCATCTACGATTTTTTGAGCAGTATGAATACCAACATCGCTTTCCAATAGTATCACCATGATTTCTTCTAATAATTCATCATTGATTCCATGAAAATTATTAGATAGAGCTCTTAATCTATCACCAAAGCTTTTCTTTGAACGATCAAGCCCACTCAAATATTTGTCTTTATCTTCATTTTTAATAAATGCTTCTTTAATCTTCTGAAAGAAAGCCATTATTGTTCTGCCTCCTTGTCTGTATAATGGATCGCATCTTTCAATTGTACACGCAACAGTTTAGATACACCATCTTTTTGCATGGTTACACCATACAAAGTATCACATTGTTCCATAGTTCCTGGCCTATGTGTTACCACAATAAATTGAGACTGACCACGATAATG
Source organism: Faecalitalea cylindroides (assembly GCF_028321995.1). NCBI lineage: Bacteria > Bacillati > Bacillota > Erysipelotrichia > Erysipelotrichales > Erysipelotrichaceae > Faecalitalea > Faecalitalea cylindroides. The sequence continues at coordinate 57,606 of NZ_JAQLXG010000010.1, read as the reverse complement.
TGATAAATACTTCGCAAATCGTTCAACATTAGCCTGGTCTAATGCCGCTTCCACCTCATCGAAAATACACAATGGTATTGTTCTTGCCTTTAATATCGCAAACAAGACACTGATTGCGATCAAAGCTTTTTCTCCACCCGAGAACGCCTGAATGTTTTTAACAAGCTTGCCTGGTGGCTGGACATCAATATCAATACCAGTATTCAAGATATCATCTGGATCCACCATGGAAAGTTTTGCCTTACCTCCACCAAACATAGATTTAAAGATTCCATCCAGTTCTGCATTGATCTTATCAAACATATCTTTGAATTGCGTGATCATTGTTTGATCCATTTCATCAATAGCCGCTAAGATCTGTTCACTGGCTTTTTCCAAATCTTCTTTTTGACTTGTCATGAAATCAAAGCGTTCCTTGATTTCTTCATATTCTTTTGGTGCATCAAGGTTAACATTTCCTAATTTATTAATTTCCTGACGTAAGAATAAAACTCTTTCTTTGGCCTGTTCAATATCGATATCTTCTTTTTGCGATTTCGCATTTTCATAGGTCATTTGATAATCAGTATTTAAACGCATCAATGCGTTTTCTAAATACGTTTGTTGTTGAGTAAGCTTTAATTCATCTTGATGAATCTCGCTTTGTAAAGAACTCATTTCACGTCTTGTCAAACGCACTTGATTTTCCATTTCTTCGACCTGATTGCCCTTATTAAAACGTTTTTGACGAAGAGATTGCATATTTGATGTAATTTCATCAATACGTGCATGCATCTTAGACATCAAAACGACAATTTCATCTTCAACAAATTCTTTAGACTCATCTAATTCTACACCTAACTGATTCAGTTCAGCTGCATAGTCATCATACTTTTGTTTTTTTGTAGCCAATATATTTTCTAATTTAGCTTGTTCAATTTGTAAATGGACACATGTATCCGTTTCATCATCAAGGCGAGTATTTAATACACGCATTTCCTCTTTTAAAGTATCTACCTTTAATTTCTGACCATCAATTTGAGACTGAATCGATTCAATTTGAGAACGAATGGTCATTGGAGTCGTCTGATTTTTGGTAATACCACCTGTCATACTACCACCCGTATGAACAATATCGCCATCTAAAGTTACGACTTTAATTTGATAATTTAACATTTTGGCAGCTTCGTTGGCATTTTCCAATGTATCAATTACCAATACATTTCCCAACAGACGATCTCTTAGATCCCCATATTTTTCATCGCAGTCTACTAAATTGCATGCCCAATCGATAAATCCATTACAATTTGAAGCAATGAGTTGTTGATTATTTGAAGCAAAACGAGGTTTACATACAGTCATTGGTAAGAACGTTGCACGCCCACTACGATTTTTCTTAAGAAAGCGAATGGCTTCTCGTGCAGATCTTTCATCTATTGTGACAATATTATAAACACTACCGCCTAAAGCCGCATTGATCGCATTTGCCATATTATTATGCGCCTTCAGCAATTCACTGATAACCCCTTCGATCCCAGATAAAGAACGTCTGGCACTCATAATGGCTCGTACACCAGCTTGATGCTGGAATGGCTGTTTGGCAAGATTTTCCAAGATTTGTTTTTGATTTAACAACTGTTGATATACATCATTAGCCTGTCGAAATTCATACTCTGCTCTTTGTGTTTTTGATTTTAAATCATTCATGCTCTTAGTATGAAGTTCTAATTCAGCCTTTTGTTTATCAAAACGAGCTTTACGATCAAAATACTCAAAGCGAGCTTCATCTACTAATGTTTTTAACTGTTCTTTTCGTTTAGCATTATCTGCCATAGACATCGCATATTTACGTTTTTCATCCAGTTCGACCTTCCGTTTTTCCAACTGGTAACTTTCTTCCATAGCTTTTGTATATTCGCCTTGAAGCTCATTGATTTGTTTATCTAAAGCATACATCTCTTTTCTTAGATCCATGATATCCAGATCTTGTTTAGATAAAGATGCTTCTTTTGAAGTATAGATCGTTTTGTTTTCAAACAAAGATTTCTGTAATTTTTCTATTTGTGAATTTAAAGATTCAATTTCTTCCGCAAGAACACTAATTTCTATTTTAGAAAGTTCTTCTCTTAATTTAAGAAATTTTTCAGCTTTCTTAGCTTGTCTTGATAATGGCGTTAATTGTCTTTCTAATTCATCTAAGATATCTTGTAAACGATCTAAATTCTCTTTTGTTTGATTTAATTTATTTAAAGAAATTTTCTTACGCTTTTTATACTTAGATACACCCGCTGCCTCTTCAAATAATAAACGTCTATCTTCTGGTTTGGCATCCGCAAAAGAAGAGATATTCCCCTGTGTGATGATACTCAATGAATCTCTTCCCAATCCTGTATCCATTACCAGATCTGTTATATCTTTTAAACGGCACGGTGTTTTATTGATAAAATAACTAGCCTCATTGGTAGAACGCTGTAATTGACGAGTTATTTCAATTTCCTCAAATGGAGAATCAAATACTTTTGTAGAATTATCAAACACAAGAGTAACTTTCGCCATATTTACAGGTTTACGATATTCACTACCAGAGAAAATAATATCTGCCATTGAGCTACCTGAACGAAGTGATTTAACACTTTGTTCACCAAGTACCCATCGTATCGCATCGTTAACATTGCTCTTACCACAACCATTTGGTCCAACGATACCAGTAATATCATTTTCAAATTGAATGATCGTCTTATCGGCAAAACTCTTGAATCCTTGAAGTTCGATTCTTTTTAAAAACATGGATTCACCTCATTCTAAACCACTAAACATTATAGCAAGAAACCCTCTTTTTTAGAATATGTAGCCACAAAAATTAACACTCTTCTAAACTTTATCAACAAAGTTCAAAAGAAAAGAAGAAGAATTTCAATCCTTCTTCTAATTTAAACATATATCTTAAAACTCAGTCATTCATCTGTTTGCTCTGTAGAAAGACTTTTATCTGTTTTCCCTTTTCGAAAATATGCCAAACCTATTCCTATTATAACAAAATAAGCTGGTAAAAAATCAATCTCAGAAATGATTATTGAAATTATATTTACGTATGTTGGCCATGGAAGAGTCCATTGAAGTAAAGGAATCATGCACCAAGGCATCATAAAAATTGTATATGAGATCAATAACACTACAAATACTATGAATATTTTAAAACTCGTTTTTTGAAGTCCTAGAAATCGAATTAAAGACCATCCTAAACACAAAGAACAGAACGGCATTACAAACGGTCGATTTACCCATAACAAATACCCAAGTTGATATGATGTTTGCATTTGTCGAAGTTGTATATATTCTAAAATATCAAATAATGGCAAAGCTAAGGCAAAAACAAGAACAAGAATTAAATATAAAGTACGATGCTGTTGTTTCATGAATATTCCTCCCTTCAAAATTAGCTCTAAATTTTTTACAACAAATAAATAATGAACCCTGTTAGATAGATTTCATTATATAGTAAATAAAATCAACCTTTTATAGACGGTTGCATACTAAAATTTATCTCGGTTAAATTTTATCTCTGCATGTACAAAGAGAAACATTCCTATAACGAAACCAACAGCTAGAACAAGAATGCCATATGATACATTTGTAAAGTAATTGATTAACCACATAAAAATGAAACTTAGGCCAACGATTATCAGTGCCACACCTATTTCTGCACAATATATTTTTCTATCTTGATCTTTTACTCTTTTATAATGGTACCTACGAATTAAAGAAATCTTTTGTTTTTTCCAAATTAAGTATCCACATACAATTAAAATTGATCCTAGAGATATATTCATAATTAATGTAAATAACCATTCCATAGAATTATCTCACCATCATTCAATATTATTATATAATAACGCTATATAAAAATAAATCATCGCAAGAGATGCAACAAAAAAATAGTTTTAATATGTCATCGTTTGATAATCAAATCTTTTTTTTAATAGTTGAAAAAGTTAACAATTAAGCCTATAGTATACCTATGAAAAAAAGTAAAAGTATGAAATACACATATCCATTACGCTTTTCTGAAGAAGTTGGTAACTCAATCAGTCATGGTGTAATGGGTCTATTATTGTTGTTTACCTTGCCATATTATTCTATATACGCATATCTAAAAGGTGGTCCAAAATTCGCAACTGGAATCGCAATTTACTTTATTTGCCTTATCTTCATGTTCATGGTTTCATGCCTGTATCATGCTATGAAACATGAAAGTATGCATAAATATGTGTTTAGAAAACTCGATCACATTATGATCCTTCTTGCGATTGCCGGAACATATACACCTATTTGCTTAACTTTAATGGATGATTTTACTGGAATTATAATCCTTGTCATTGAATGGATCATGGTTTTATTTGGTATTTTATTAAAATCAATTGCAAAGAACAGTCATCCAATTTTATCAATGGTCATTTATATGGTTATGGGATGGCTTGCGATTTTTGTAATTCCTGTATTGATTCAAAAAAGTTCACCAATCTTCTTAGGACTTATTATTGCAGGAGGTGTTCTTTATACGATTGGTGTGTTCTTTTATTCCAAACCACAAAAATATATGTTTCACTTTACCTGGCACATTTTTATTGTTCTTGCATCGATTTGTCATTTAATCGCAATCTTATATTTCATGATTTAATCTATTAAAAAGATGGATATCAAAATTGACTAGATATCCATCTTTTATATTTTCGAATTTTTTATTTGCGAACAATCATTTTATCTTAAACACATAGACATCAATATTTAATCATTGACCATCTATTCCAAATCTTCCATCAATTGTGAGTAAAATTCATAGGTCTGTTCATCGCCTTTTTTATTTAATAAAATATATGAATCTTTTGTCTTGATTGCAATATATGAACATTGATTCCAAAATATATATACTTTGCAATTGCCAAACAACTCACTATACCCTTCTCCTGCTGCAAATTCTCTAGTATCAACACCTCTTGAAGATGCTACATTTTCCTTCATAATTTGGCTTCTAGGTATTTTTTTATGTGGTTTTATTGGTCCTCTAACTTTAGTAGAATCGTATAATAAAACATCATTTTCAATATATTCTATTTCTTTTACTTCATCTAATTGTATTACCTCTTCTAAATTGTATCCTTCTTCTTTAATCACAATTTCATCGTTACCATATTCAATTTGAATCGTTTGCAATGAAGTAAAATAGAAAATGCAAATAAGTGCAATACCTATACCTAGTCCAAAAATAATACATGGTATTAAATAAGCCTTTTTCATATTTCCTCCAACAACATTTATAAAGATTTATCATTTACGTACAGAATAATTAATCAATCTGATTTATAGATGATCTTATTTTATCATAGAATTGTTTTGTTGCTTCTTCTGTTTCCAAATTAAAAATAAATTTTTCATTCTCTTTATCCGTATAAACATAAATATAATTCTTAACGACATAAGTTATATAAGCTCTACATTTCGGCACGGATAAAAGAGTCGTATCGTCATCTGTGATATTAAAAGCTGCATCACCAGAATAATAAATACCATTATCCCATCTATATCCATTTGCAGATAAATCGAGTTCTACATCTTCAAAATATTTAATACTTTTAATATCGTTAAATCGAATAATTTCATCTTTTTTAAAGATTAGACTATTCGCACTTATTGTTGCTTGAACTGGAGGATTATCAAAGCGAGCAAGAGCCATGTCAAAACATATAAAAGTTAAGATTGCACACAAAATAACAATAATTCGTCTTTTCTTTTGTTTTATGAATACTTGACAAAAAAATATAATTATTACAATCAAAACAGAGAAAAATATAGTTAATTGAGTATGAGTTATTGGCATTTTAATCACCTCATGAAGTTTTTAATACATTAGTATTTAATTCTATTATACCCTTGATTTTTATCTAACAATAAATTTTCAAACAAAAATTTTGGTATTATCTTTGTTTCAAAAAAAATTTTAAAGTATATACAAATATTAAAAGATATATCTTGTTAAAAACAAAAATACTCTGCTATACTTTCAGTAAGGAGATATTGCTTATGATCAATAAATGTAAACACGGAGTTTCTATTTTCTTAGATGTACTCTCTTCTTGTTTAATGCCATTAATTCCTATGTTAATTGCTGCCTCAATGTTTAAAACACTTGCAGCTATTTTAGGCCCTGATATGTTACACTGGGTATCCGATAAAGACGCTTTATACATTTTATTAACTTTTACCGGAGATGCTGGATTTTATTTTTTTCCGATCATGATTGGATATACGGCAGCGAAACATTTTAATTGTAATGTCATTCTTGGAATGTTTATCGGCGCCATCATGCTGCATCCAACTTTTGTACAAATGGCCGAAAACAAAACGAATTTTAATGTCTATGGAATCCCTTGTCATGTGCAAAATTATTCTTCAACAATTATTCCCATCTTATTATCTGTTTTTGTATTCTCGTACATTGAAAAATTCTTTAATAAATATATTCCTCAATCTTTATCGGCTATTTTCTCTCCCACTTTATCAATTGCCTTGATTTTACCAATAGCTCTATGCGTTTTAGGTCCCCTAGGTTCCATTATAGGAGAATATATAAACTACAGTTTAATTACGTTAGGAAATTTGGGTGGATTGGCTACAATTCTTTGTACAGCCTTAATTGCTGCTTTTTGGGAATATATTGTCATGGCCGGCATGCATTGGCTTTTCATTACAACAATATTCATGATATTAGCGCAAGAAGGTGTTGAAACAATGATTGCTCCATCGGTTTTGTTAGCTGCATTTACTGTAGGAGGAATGTGTTTTGGAACTTTACTTAGACTGAAAGAAAAAAAAGAAAAATCTTTAGCTGTCTCATATATTATTGCACAAATGATTGGAGGTGTTACAGAACCTGGATTATATGGAATTGGTGTAAAATACAAACGACCTTTTATAGGAATGATGTGCGGTGGATTTGTTGCTGGTTTATTCGCATCCATCGTTGGATTACAAGTATATAACTTTTTACCGGTTGCTAGTTTTTTGGCGCTTTTAAGTTTCGTCGGAGGCAGCACCTTAAATCTTATTTATGCCATCATCGGTGCAATCATTGCTTTTATAGTTTCCGCATTAGTAACATATATCTTAGATATTAGAGAAAATGAAAATATACAAATTAAAGAATAATACCATTCAAGAATAATTATATTTATCTATAGAACACATTTTGTAATGCCTCTAATTTAAAATTCCATTATATATAATAAATTCGTATATAAAAAAGCCCAAATACTTCAATACATATTTGAGCTTTAATAATAATTTACACTAATATTCTTAAATGTTCTTTATTCAATAATGGTGAGGCCGATGAGACTTGAACTCACACGGGATACCCCACTACCCCCTCAAAGTAGCGTGTCTGCCTATTCCACCACGGCCTCATTACCCGAATATTCTACAATAAGAAAGAAAAAAATAAAAGAAAAAAAGAAGATTAGAAGAGTTCTTCCTCTGTCTTATCTTCTTTTTTAGGATGGATCCAAATAGATTCAACATTTTCAATACAGTCATTGACCATGGTTTCAAAATCAAAACGATCTTCATATTTTTTACAACGATCAATCTTTGGCTTTGTAACAGGATTTTTTGGTGTAAAGATAGTACAACAATCTTCATAAGGTAAAATTGATGTTTCATATGTTCCTATTTTTTTCGCAAGATCAATAATTTCTACCTTATCCATACATACAACAGGACGAATAATTGGTGTGCTCGTTACTTCGTTGATTGCCTGCATGCTCTCAAGTGTTTGGCTGGCTACCTGACCAATAGATTCTCCGGTTGCGATTGCCTGAGCATGACGTTTTTCAGCCAGTCCTGTTGCGATACGCATCATCATTCTACGCATCAATGTAATCGCATAACTCTCATCTGCATGTTGATAGATTGCCAGCTGGAGATTGGTAAAAGGTACAACATGAACTAGCAGATCGCCCTGATATCCACAAATCTGCTGAGCAAGTTCCATGACTTTATCCTGTGCATTTTGTGATGTATATGGTGGAGAAGCATAATGAATGCATTCGATATGCGTCCCACGTTTCATCATCAAATAACTTGCAACAGGAGAATCAATACCTCCACTTAATAAAACCATTGCCTTTCCGCCTACACCAACCGGATATCCTCCAGCCCCTTCAATACGGTCTGTCATAATATAGGCAGCATCTTTATGAACTTCTACAACAACTTTAACATCTGGATTATGTACATCCACTTTCCAATTGCTATTCTTTAAAATTGCTGTTGCGACCAAACGATTCATTTGATCTGAAATAATTGGGAAAGTTTTATCACTTCTTCTAGCTGCTACTTTAAAAGTTTTGCAAGCATCTAAATCCTGCGAATCAAGACAAGCCTGAATGATTTCATCCATATCTGGTTTTGTTTTGATCGCAAGTGAGAAAGAAGAAATACCAAATACCTTTTTTAATACTTCACTTACTTGTTCGGCATTTTCATCATGAAGGTAAATATACATACGATCATGCTGGCGTTCAAATTCTAGAGTTTCAAAAGACTTTAATGCTTTTTTTACATTAACCATTAACTGTTTGATAAAACTGTTTCGATTTTTTCCTTTTAAACTTAACTCGCCATAACGAATCAAGATATGATCATAACGATAATCCATATTCTTTTACTATCTCCTTACATGCTTTGATAAACTGTTTTGCTTCTTCTAATGTGTTGTTCTTATCAAAAGATAAGCGAATCATATGGGTAGCACTCTTTTGAGACTTGTTCATAGCTAATAAAACACTGCTGGCATTGCTTGAATGCGATGAACATGTACTTTTAGCCGAGACACAGATTCCTTTTTGATCTAAAGCATTTAACAATACTTCACTTGTAATCATATCCAATGAAATATTTAGTATATAAGGAATCGCATCATCTGGCGAATTGATTTGTGTATTAGGAATCTTCATGATTTCTTTTCGAATGTATTCATTGATTTCTTTAACATGTTTATATCCAGCTTCCTGTTCTTCTAGTGCTAAGCGAATTGTTTTTGCCAAGACAATATTAGCTGGAGCATTTTCAGTACCGCCACGTAACCCTTGTTCCTGCTGGCCACCTTGAATCAAAGGTACCAATTGAATCTTATTTTTCTTCATCAATAAAGCGCTACCTTTTAATCCATGGATCTTGTGCGCAGAAATCGTAGCCATATCCAAAATTTCAAAAGGAACATCAATCTTCGAAAAACTTTGAACACAATCCACATGAAATGCACAAATAGGATTTAAGTGTACGATCTTTTCAATCTCTTTGATTGGGTTGATTGATCCAACTTCATTATTTACATGCATGATCGATACCAGAATTGTATCTTTACGCATGTGATTTTTAACGGTTTCAGGTGTAACGATTCCCTGCTCGTTAATCTTCAACTCCTCAATTTCAAAACCAAAGCGCTTCAAAAACTCCATTGAATGTGCGACACTTGCATGCTCCACATTGCTAGTAAGAATATGATGGCCTCGATGTTCATTTGCCAAAGCATAGCCAATGATAGCTAAAGAATTGGATTCACTAGCACATCCTGTAAAAATAATTTCAGAAGGATTTACATGCAAAAGCTGTGCGATATTCGCACGGCTTTTTTCTAATAATTGATGTGATCTACGCCCTAAAGCATGAAGACTATCTGGGTTTCCATATGTATCTTTTAAAAGTTTTGTATATACATCAAGGACCTCTGGGCGCACAGAGGTCGTTGAAGAATTGTCAAAATAAATCATATTACTGAGCCACATTCATGACCGCAGGATCTTTGCGGGCAACAAGTTTTTCATAAACACCAGGATGCATATTCTCAATTGACTGGATCGCAATTTTTAATGCTCTAGTATATTCACCATTCTGAAAACACAATTCAGCACGTGTTAAATCGGAGTCAATTGCCGGATGAGATGAACGGAATCTATTACCAAATACAATTGCATTTTCAACCATGATTGCAACACCGATCAAATTATTAGCATTGTTGTAAAGACGATAAACAAAATCAATCGCATCCTGTAAATCAGCATTTAAAGTTTGAACATCTAATGGTGAATGTTCAAGTACAACACGTACACGAGAAATCAAGCGTTCCCCCTCTTTAATATCTTCATTAAAAGAAGAAGAAATACTTGGTAAATGACGTGTCATGGCGCTTAAACGAACTTCATTTAAGATCAACTGTAATTTGATCAATTGTTTCTTTGCTCTTGATTCATCACTAGAAGCTCCCACAAGTTTTTGTTTCATGTCTTTGACCTGAGCATGGAACTCTTCAACTTCTTGTGTGTATTCACGATACTGATGAACTAATTCAACACTAGTCTGTTCATCATTCTTTAATAAATTAACAATTGAATCACGCTTTTTCTTTAAAGATGTTAGTTGTTCATTCGCTAACATGAAGCGTTGTGTCCAATCTTCCAATCCAAAGCGATCTTTAATGTTTGTATACAAATTAACGATTTCTTTTAATTCTACTTCAATCTGATCAACAACACTTAATGTTTCTTCTAGATTTCCATGAATTTCATCATATGCATGCTTCTCATTTAAGATATCATCCTGCAAAGCAAGGATATGATCTCCGATTTCATTAAGCGCATCACTTGCCTGATCAAAATTTCCAGTATCCAATAAAGATATAGTTTTTTCCAATGCATTTTCAATCGCATTGATTTTTTGCTCTGGTTCAAGATAGCTCAAATCAATTTTTTCAAGCTCCATCTGTTTCATAGTTGCCTTTACTTCTTCTAAGGCACGTGGCAAGACCACTTTTGCCTTCTCATAATATCCTGGGCAGGCAGCAATCTTAGAGCTGATATCATCTACCATCTTGGAAATTTTTTCCTGTTCCTCTTTTGCCTTATTGAACTCACTGGCAAACATCCATTCTTCAAAGTTTGAGAATTCGTCTTCAATCACATTCAATGCATTATCAATATATTCTGCAGCACTGTAATAAGAAGAACGATTATCATTGTAAACTTTTTTAACATTACCATAGCGTTCTTTTAAAGCATTGGCCTGTTCACGAACTTCCGTTTCTTTTTTCAAAATATGATCCAGAGATTGAGTTACAATTCGAATTCTTTCTTTTGTTTCATCAATCACTGTTTCTAATTCATCCATAGAACGCATTGCCTTTTTAATTCTATGTCCTGCTAGATAATCATCTGCTTCAGTAAACAATGTTTCACAATCAACCACACTGTCTACACATGTCTTATATTTTGGAGTTAAATTTTTAACACGTTCCATTATATCATCATTGACTCTTGCAAAAGCTGAAGCTTTATTGAACTTATATTGTAATGAATTGTTGCGAATTTCATTAACTTCCAGTTCTAGATCATTGATACGTTTGTTTGCCTTACGAGAACGAATTGTTCTTGTGATGATCCAAATCAAAATCAGTAATAATATGGCAATAGAAATATAAATTAACATTTCAGTTGATAAGTGCGATGTAACCACTGAAACGATTGAATTGAAAAAGTTAACAACGCTTTCCATAGTGCACCTCCCGCATACCGAGTCTATTATAGCAAAACTTATTCATTCTTGCACTAAAATTTAATTCAAGTTCTTGATTTTGCGTTTTTGCTCTGTTATGATACTAGAGCATAAATTGATAGCAGCATACAAAGCTATGGAAAATGCGTTACAAGCCACTAGGCGATACGAGTAAACAAAGAGCTGATTGTAAGAAAGTATCTTTTGTAACACAAGCTATAGTGATTTGTACTGTTATTGTTTTATGAAGCATAAAACAATAGGAGGAAAAGAATTTTATGTCAAGAAACACAGGAAGTACTTGGAAAAAGTCACGTCGTCTTGGTTTCTCAATCCTTGAAACAGGTGAAGAACTAACTCGTCGTAATTATGTTCCAGGACAGCATGGTAATGCACGTCGTGCAAAACTAACTAACTACGGTCTTCAGTTGCAGGAAAAACAACGTATCCGTCACACTTACCAGTTAAGTGAAAAACAGTTCTACAACACTTATATCAAAGCTAGCAAGCGTCCAGGACCTTCTGGCGACAACTTGTTAGTAATGTTAGAATCTCGTTTGGATAACCTTGTTTATCGCATGGGATTTGCCCGTACTCGTCGTGGAGCACGTCAGCTGGTGAACCATGGTCATATCTTAGTTAACGGAAAGAAAGTAGATATCCCAAGTTATCAGGTTAAACCTGGAACCGTTATCGAAGTTCGTGAACGCGATAAAAACATGTCAGTTGTTGCAGAAGCTTTAGAAGCTGCTACTACTCGAGTTGCATTCGTTGAAGTTGATGCAGAAAACAAAAAAGGAACTTATGTTCGTTATCCAGAACGTAACGAATTATTCACTGCTCAGCCAATCAATGAATTGTTGGTAGTTGAGTTCTATAACCGTTAATACTTGAATAAAATCACAAAGAAAGCTTGGATCAAACCAAGCTTTTTTTGTATGTCAAAATTAAAATAAAAAGTCTGTTTAAAACAGACTCTTTATCAAGATCCTATCGTTACTTCTTAAAGGCTTGAATAAAACCAACATTTTCCGCTATAAATGTATAAAATCGATAAGTTTTTTCGGATTTTTGGATCACTCTGGTTGCGATACGTCCTTTAACACTGATCCAAGCCCCTACTTCGGCAACATGGCAGATTGTTTCAGCTAATCCTCTCCAAACTTCAACCGTGATATAGTCGTTCTCAAATTCCCCTTCACTGTTGGAAAAGGGGCGGATCACCTTTAATTCAACTTCACACGTTTTCAATCCGGTGCTTGTTTCTTTTAAGACAGGAAGCCTTTCAATCTGACCTACTATACAAAACACATTCATATACTACCTCCGGTATGGTCGATAAACCATATTATCACCTGCCTTCAGCAGTATCTTATCGATTCTATTTTTCTATAACAAATCTCCTATCTTCTCTAAAATCTCATTTTAACCCTTATTTAGAGAAGTTTTTTTTACTCTAAATCACAAAGAATGAACTTATTTAGAGGATTTAGACTCATTTGGTAAGATTTCAATAATTGAACGATAAGAAAAATCCATATGGGAACACAAATCCTCAATCACACTTGGATCCATTTCTTTTACCAGTTCTAAAGATTTCAAATAATCGTAGTTTTCAAAATGCGCACGCATCATTTCAATCGCCAATGAATCAAAACTGTCCAAACTACGAATATTTTGTGAAATCAATTTTGTTGATAAAGCATGATAGATAGATGGATCAATTGGTTCTTTTATCTTTTTAACAAGCATATCAACAAGATCGATAAATTCCTGCACCTTATAGGTTTGAGCCACAAAAATAACATAGCCATGATCTACATTAAAATCACATTCCGCAAACGCTACCTGTGAAATGATCTGCTCATCCATCCAGGTTTGATATTCTGGGTTCAAAGGACCAAACAAAGAGTCCATTCGCATCTGCAAGGCAATATCCAAACGCATTGCATCCTTGATCGTATCCACAGGATTTAATTTATAGGCAACACAAACATATGGCATCGTGATATCCATGTATTCAATGCTCTCTTTTAAAACAACTTCTTTTGGCTCTTCTGGCATGATACGAGCAATATCTCCCTGAATCTTAGAAGCAACACCTTTTTGATGCTCAATAACAAAATCCATGATCTTATTGATATCTTTGCCTGTAACACCTACTAAAGTAAGTCTAGACGGATCATAATTCATTTGATAGAACTGAGTCAGTATTTCTGGGGTCATATTTGAAATATCGTCCTTGTTTCCAAGAATATCAATTTTCAAAGGATGCTTATGATAAAGTGCACGCCATGTATTCATCAAAAGTCTTTGTTCGGGATTTTGTTCATACATATTGTATTCACTAAGGATGATTCCTTTTTCCTTTTCAACACTTTGTTGATCAATATCTAAATTCTCAACAAAATCTAATAATAAAGCCAAAGGCTTTTCAATATCAGATGTAGTTTGAAAATAATAAGCAGTCTCTGTATATGAAGTAAAAGCATTTGTCTGTGCCTGCATCTTGGCAAAATCCTGGGTCACATCTCTTTGATTCAACCGAAACATCTGATGTTCTAAAAAATGAGCACAACCACTGGAATGTTTTACGATTTCATCCTGATTTTTTTGGACCACATCAAACCCACCGGCTGGTACACCTAACATAAAAAGCGATTTAACATAATCCGGCTTTTGAATCAAGATCACATGCAAAGAGTTATCTAAAGTTTTATTCAATATATTCATATTGTACTTCATACTATTCTACTTCCTTTACTATAACTGAAGAAATTTTCTTTAATTTTTTTGCAGCTGCAGATACATCTTCAAGACTAACTTTTTGTATATTCTTTATTTTCTTATCTCTATCTGTATCCCTTGACAATAAAACATCCATAAATCTTTGATCAATTTGTGAGAATGGATAATCTTGAGCAACGATCAATGAATCGATACAATCCTTTTTAGCCGTATTCAATAATTCCGGATCAAAATCAAGATCTATGATCCTTTGAATTTGCTGATTGATCAAATCAATAGCCTTTTCTATATTTTCTTTATTTGTACCCAAGGTGATGATCAATGCTCCATCAAACTGAATTAAATAAGAAGAAATGGAATAGCATAAGCTATGTTTCTCACGAACCTCTTCGAACAAAAGACTTGTTGGACTTTGCCCCAACAAAGAGTTCATTACAAACATTTTATAATAATCTTCAGACAGAATATCTGTACTTGTTGCATACACCAAGGCAATGCTGGACTGTGAGATATTCTTGTCGATAATTTCTTCCTGATAATCAAGTATCGGTAATAAACTACGTGTTGAATTTAACTTTGAACTAGAATCCATTCTTTCTAGATACGTTTTCATTTCTTCATCCAAACATCCACAAACAAATATATGCTTATCCGCCTTTAAATATGCACTGTACACATTCTGGATATCTTGAAGCGTTAATTGATCTAAATCATCCAGACTTCCTTGAATAGGTATGGAGATCTCATGATTTGTATTTAACGTCGTTAAACAAGTATATATAGCTAAACCATCTGGATCATCTAAAATACGTGTCAATTTATTTCTATATAAATATTTTGCTTCTTCAAAACTCGCTTCATCCAATACAGAATGAAATAATACTTGATCTGTAATTTCTTTAACTTTATGGATATAGTCTTCCTCTTCGATCCAATCCGAACGAATATATTGAATACGTGTTGTCAAGATAAGATCAGCCCCATAGGAACTCAATCCACAAGCCAGTTTCATTCCATAAGCTTCATTTAAATTTGAAATCAAAGCTTGTTTTGTCTTAAATAATTCTGTTTTGGTTTTCAACATATAAACCAGAATATTATATGCCGTTATTGTAGAGCGCTCTAAAGGAAGCTGTGTTCTTATCGCAACGCTCACATCACTAAATTTATTCGAAGAAATATAATTCATAAACTACCTCCGGCGAATATAACTATATTAAAAAATACGACCTGAATAATCAAGTCGTATACAAAAAAAGAGAAGATTTTCTCTTCTCTTTATTAACCTATGTGAACGTATCCAATCAATGCGTTACCGCAATTGACTGATGCTAATACGGTTTGGTTACCAAGCCATCCACCGTGGATTGCCTGTCCATTACCAACATAGATTGCAACATGTCCACTGTAGACAATAATGTCACCTGGAACAGGATTGCTAGTTAATGTACCTAAAGATAAATAGTCTTCAGGCCATCCGTGGAAATTGATACCAACTGCAGCTAAAGAGTTAGTAACTAACATTGTACAGTCCTGCGTTCTTCCTAATTGAGCGTATGCTGCACTTACAATAGCATCATTGCTTACATTAGGTGTTGATGGGACATTGCTTGAACCTGAGTTACCAGAACCAGCATTAGAGCTTGATCCTGAACCAGTTGATGGTGTTGATGGAGCTGTTGATCCACTATTAGAAGGTGTTGATGAACTTGTATCTTCTTGAACAGGCTGTGTATTGTCAGCTTGTTCAACGATCTCTTCAGCAACCCCGTCTTCACCGATCGTATAACCATCTTTTTCTGTATTAGTGATCATTTCACCATTTGCATCAAAAGCGTATTTCTTTCCATCAATATCTTTGAATGTGTCTTTTACAAGATTACCATTTTCTTCATAATAGTATTTTTTACCATCTTTTTCGACCCATCCAGTTTTGAATGTTCCATCTTCCTGTAAGTAATAAGTCTGACCATCGATATCAACCTGACCTGTGCACATCTTTCCATCTGTACCCATGTAGTATTTGTTACCGTCAACTTCTAGCCAACCAGTAACTAGGTTTCCATCTTCGTCAAAATAGTACTTAGCTCCTTGATCTTCGACCCAATTTCCTGTGATCTTGAATCCCTTCTCGTCATAGTAAGATTTTCCATCTTCTGACCAGCCATGTTGAAGAGTACCTTCACTCTGGAAGTTGTAAGTAGTACCCTGAATGTTTGTTTTACCTGTTGCAGCTGTTCCATCTTCTTCGAAATAGTAAGTTTCGTTAGAAATTTCTTGCCATCCGAATTGCATCTCACCAGCGTTATTGAAGTAGTATAACTCATCTTCAATTTCTGTTAAACCAGTTGCAGTCTGATGATTGGATTCCAGAATATAATATCTGTCGGCTCCTTCACCATGCCATCCTGGTTTAGTTTCGTATGCGTAAACTGTAGAAAGAACTGGTCCGCAAGCACAGAAACATAAGGCTACAGCCAATAATTTACTGTGTTTTTCGATAAAATTCACTTCTATCACCTCTCATACAACACCAACAATTTAACATGATTACCCATTTCAAACAAATTTTGAAAAAAATATTTATCAAAAATTAATTGTTAATTTTGTTTAAAAATTTATAATTCTCCTTTATATAAAGGACTTTCAAACAAATTATGTAAAATTATGTGAATTTGACTAAAATTATCAAATCATTTTTGATATATACATCTGTTCACGATTTAAAAACAAAATTATTCAAATAGTCGAATATACTCAAAAACATAACCTACGATTCGATATATCAGATATACGATAATTACACATTCAAAACCAAGGATAATCATGGATAATATATGTAAAATACTTACTAATTCATCAATAGATGAAACTTGAAATCCGTAAAACAAGCTTCCCTCTACTACAGCAAACATCAATATATAAAGAACAATCAAAAAGATCCAACTCTTTTTTTGTCTAGATTTCATGAACAAAATAACCGTAAAGAAGACAGCCAGAATATCAATGATTCTCACATTATTGACTACAGCATTCAAAATTGATATAAGCGATACACTATTACTTGAAATCATGTCTAATACTATTTCAATTAACAAAGCATGAGAATACTGACTTAAATTTTCATAAAATGAAAACAAGGTGTCATAATTGCTTACACGAGCTAAATCAAACATGAATACCCCTTGCCAGATATTCTGCCATGTCCAATACACTAAAACTAAAATTGCAACAAAGCATGATCTTTTAGGATAGGTATCAAACAAACGATCAATCCACTGATAGATCTTCAAGCCAATGATCTCCCTTTAATTGCTCACTGGTGGCAAGCCCAGGATAATTTTGTTGACGTAAAACCTCATAAACGATGATTGCTGCACAATTGGATAAATTTAAACTTCTTGCACTGGCAACCATTGGAAGTCGCATACAACTGTCTAAGTGATCTTTTAAGATTTTTTTATCGACACCTGTACTCTCTTTTCCTAAGACTAAATACACATCTTTTGAAGTATCGCTAAAATCAAATTCACTTGGTGCCTTATGTCCATATCGAGTCATAAAATAATATTTATCGCTTGGATTCTCTTTTACAAACTCTTCCCAGTTTTTATGAATATGAATATCCGCATCTTTTATATAATCCATTCCGCTTCTTCGTAAATGCTTTTCATCCAATGAAAATCCAAGTGGTTCGATCAAATGAAGACGAGATCCTGTCGCCATACATGTGCGAATGATATTTCCTGTATTCTGTGGTATTTCCGGTTCATATAATACAACGTGTAACATTATTTATTTCTCCAATCTTTTAAAAATTTCTCTAAAGCACGAGATCTATGTGATACTTTGTTTTTCATCTCACTTGAAACATTCGCTAAAGTCGTACCATACTCAGGATAATAGAAGATTGGATCATATCCAAATCCGTTGCTCCCAAGGATCTTATCGTTGATTTGCCCTTCGACTTCACCACGATATGTATGGCCTTTGCCATTTTCATCAATATAGGCAATTACACATACGAAACGAGCAGTTCTAGTCTTACCTTCAACATTTTTAATGATTTGAGCATTCTTGACATCATAGCTTGTATCTTCGCCCATCCAGCGTGCTGAATATACACCCGGTGCCTTATCCATGGCGTCCACTTCAAGTCCAGAATCATCACTGATAACTGGCTGGTGTAAAACATCATATAAACTGCGAGCTTTAATCAAGGCGTTTTCTTCGAATGTCTTACCATTCTCAACAATTTCAACCTCCTGATCAAGATCTTTTAAACAACATACTTGTACATCTTCGCCAAGCATTTTCTGAAATTCTTCAACTTTGTGCGCATTTGAAGTTGCGATCCATATTTTTTTCATTTTTATCACCGGTACTTATTATAAAAAGAAAAAAAGTCCAATTCAATGGACTTTTTTAATTCTAGTACATTCCCTGAGGCATTGGAGCTTCTTTTTCAGGTTCTGGAATTGAAGCAACCCCAGCTTCTGTTGTAATGAATAAAGCAGAAATACTTGCGGCATTCATTAATGCATTACGAGTTACTTTTGTTGGATCAATGATACCTTCTTTTAACATGTCGACCCATTCACCATGTTTTGCATCAAATCCGATATTTTCATCTGCACCCTTCTGGATCTCTACGATTTCTTCACTGTTATATCCAGCATTATCGGCAATTTGAGAGATTGGTGTCAACAATGCATCAAATACAACTTTGATACCTTTTTGTACATCAACAACATCTGATTTGATCTCATCTTTCAATGCTACATAAGCATTTACTAAACAAGCTCCACCACCGATAACGATACCTTCGCTTACAGCAGCACGAGTAGAGTTCAATGCATCTTCAATACGAAGTTTCTTTTCTTTCAATTCACTTTCAGTAGCTGCACCAACTTTAATGATCGCAACACCATTTGATAATTTACCTAAACGTTCAGCCATGCGTTTCTTATCATATTCACTTGTTGTGTTTTCCATCTGTGCTTCGATTTCTGCAATACGAGCCTGCACATCTTCAGTCGATCCAGCACCACCGATCATTGTTGTGTTATCTTTTGTAACGACGATCTTCTTAACTGTACCTAAATCACTCAACTGCATATCTTTCAGTTCCATCTGAAGATCTTTAGAATAGAATGTTGCACCAGTTAAAATAGCAATATCCTGTAACATTTCTTTCTGATTATCTCCAAATCCAGGAGCTTTTGTGGCAACAACATTGAATGTTCCACGTAATTTATTCAATGCTAAAGTAGAAACAACTTCATTTTCAAGATCATCAGCAATGATCAGCAAAGCACGATTTGCTTGAACAAGCTGTTCTAGTAATGGAAGAATTTCCTGGATATTTGAGATCTTCTGATCTGTAACCAATACATATGCATTTTCCATAACTGCTTCCATCTTTTCACGGTCGCTTACCATATATGGAGAAATGTATCCTTTGTCATACTGCATACCTTCGCTGATTTCAAGTTCTGTTTCAAAACCGTTGGATTCATCAGTCGAGATAACACCATCACGTCCTACTTTTTCCATTGCACGAGCGATGATTTCACCGATTTCTTCAGATCCTGCAGAAATTGTAGCTACATTGGCAATATCCTGATTGCTTTCAACTTTTTTCGAATTTTTCAAGATATAATCACTGATTGCCTTAGCAGCTTTTTCAATACCTTCACGCATCAAAACTGGATTTGCTCCACGATCTACTGCACGCAATCCATTTTCAATCATGCTTTGAGCAAGGATCGTTGCTGTCGTTGTACCATCACCTGCTGTATCATTTGTCTTGTTAGCTACTTCATATACTAACTTTGCCCCCATATTCTCGAATTTGTCTTCCAATTCGATTTCTTTGGCAATACTTACACCATCATTTGTGATAAGTGGTGAACCATATTCCTTTTCAAGGACCACGTTGCGTCCTTTAGGGCCTAAAGTAACACGTACGGCATCTGCCAATGTGTTTACTCCTTTTAACATTGCTTCACGAGCATCTTTTGAAAAACGCACTTCTTTAGCCATAAAAATGTACCTCCTTATTTGCTTACTGCAATAATATCTTCATCTTTGATCACGATATATTCTTCGTCATCTACTTTGATCGTTGTTCCTGAGTATTCTTTATATAATACTTTATCATTTAAAGCATATTCACAATCTTTAACACCTGAACCGATTGCAGCAACAACGGCCAATTTAGATTTTTCTTTACCGCTTGTCAAAATAATTCCACTAGCGGTTGTCTTTTCTTCCTTTTCTCTTTTTAACAAAACATAATCATGTAATGGTTGTAACATAATATTCCTCCTTTAGCACTCTTTTAAATCAACTGCTAAGAATATTATACACGCTTTTAGCAGTTATGCAATAGGTTTGCTAAAAAATTTATACACCTTTTTTACTTTGCTGGATCCAGTTTTCAAAAGAAATCAATTCATAGCCTTGATAAATCAACCTCCCTTCCCATCCTACTTCAACAACATTATATTCAAAGGCACTTACTTCTAAAGAAACAGTCGATTTATCTTCTTTTAAAAACACCAATTCATAAACTTTCTGTGGTTCAAAGATATTTCCAGGCATAGGATAATAGTCACTGCATTTCTTTTCAATCAACTTGGCATTACAGTTTGTGATTTCATGTCTATTTATAGTATAGCGTTTCATTCTTCATCACCATCTTCTAAATGATCTACTCTTTTTACATAAATTCGATTTACGCCTGTTAAAATTAAATACATTAAAATCGTAACGATCAAAAATATCATCAATAGATATCCAACATGCAATCTATTTAACAAATACAGTTTATACCCAAATATAAAAGCTCCAACAATTCCCACAAAGATAGATACCACAATACTTTTCTTTTGATTTACATCCTGATATGACCATATCCCCTCTTTAAAACAAACAATAATGAAATAAATGGAAACAATCACAAGCAAAACTATTGGTAAGATAACTTCTTGGATGTCTTTAAAATCGTTCAAAAAAGCTTGAACCACAATTACGAATACTAAGCCATAAAACATCAAATAAAAACCCTTTTCTTCAATTTTAAGAAGTTTTAACCTTTTCATTTCATCTAACTTTTTCATTCGTCTTCCTCCCAGAACAAATCATCCAATGTTTTGTCTAATGCTCTACAGATAGCACGACATAACTTGATCGTCGGATTATATTCTCCTTTCTCGATCATATTGATCGTTTGTCTAGAAACATCCACTGCTTCAGCTAATTCTTTTTGTGTCATATCTTTTGAAGCTCTGGCAGCTTTCATTGCTAGATTTTTTGACATCCCCTCACCTCAATTACACAATAAATTATAATTTACTTTATGTCAATTATATTTTACTTTTAAAATATAGAAAAAGAGCGATTTCTCGCTCTTACTTGATCAATCCTTCTGGAAGTTCAATATTAAATAGATTTAAGAATTCTTCAATTTGATCTTTTACATCACTTGCTGCTTCATAGCGAATATTCTGTTTAGAATATGTATTAACCGCAATTTCAGCATTTGGAACGCCAAGCTTATCAACACCAACTTTATCAATAATTTCTTTCATTTCATCTTCGCTTAATTCTGTATCTTGCAACAGTTCTAAAGCATAATCAACATTAGCATCCGCTCTTACAAACAACGAAGCTTGTGGATACCCATCTTCGTCACTATCCGTTTTTTCTTTCCAAAGTGCTTGAAGATCTTCAAGAACAGATAACTCTTTTCCTTGTTCTTTAGCCTTGGCAATCGTTGCAGCGGCAACAGGCTGCGCCAATAAGGCAACTTCAGACTGCCCAGTCAACAAAGCCTGCTGAGCTTCTTGAACACTGGCATAATATGTAACATTCATATTAGCTGTATCCATTACATACTGGAAAACCAATTGAGGAACCGCTTTTTCGCCAAAAGCTGCAATAGATGCACTTGTTAGATCAGAACCTTCTGGTCCAACCAAATATAGATTTCCCCAGGTCAATACCGCTTCAAGATTAAAAGCTTCTGCCTGCGAATACAATTTAGCACCTAAATTTGTTGGTGCTACGATGATATCATATTCACTATCTTTTTTAGATAATTCTGCAGTTAGTACATCTGTACCTTCTACTGTTTCAATGTCTACATTTTCATTTTCATACAAAGATAATAATGATAAGGCAGGTGCCCCTGTAGGTGAAAGGATCTTAATTGGTTCTTGTGGTTCATTACTAGAAGAACAAGCAACCAATGATACCGATAAAACTAAAGATAAAGCCAAAGATATTATTTTTCTAACAGACATTTTTCTTCTACCTCTTTAACAAATTTTTCTAAGGCTTCATTTAGTGCCATTGTCTTACTTTCTTTTTTACCACTCTGACGAATCGTAACTGTTTCGTTTTCGGCTTCACCATCACCAACTACGATCTGATACGGTACTTTAGACATCTGTGCTTCACGTACACGATATCCCAGCTTTTCATTTCTATCATCTAGTTCCACACGCATACCGGCATCCTGCAACGCTTTTACAACCTTCTGTGCGTATTCTAGATGTTTTTCCTGATGAACTGGAATTACGACAAATTGTCTTGGAGCCAGCCACAATGGGAAATGACCTGCAAAATGTTCGATCAAGATACCAATGAAACGTTCGATAGAACCATAGATAACACGGTGTAACATAACCGGTGTTTTCTTAGAACCATCTTTGTCAACATATGTACAGCTAAAGCGTTCTGGCAAGTTCATATCCAACTGAATTGTTCCACACTGCCATACACGACCTAAACTGTCTTTGATATGAATATCCAATTTAGGACCATAGAATGCTCCATCTCCCGGGTTCACTTTATATTCTTTTCCGGCATGGATACATGCATTTGCCAATGCCTCTTCGCTCTTTTGCCAAATTTCTTCAGAACCAATATATCCACTCTCTGGACGTGTAGAAAGCTCAATATTGTAAGGAAGACCAAATACAGAATAAATTCGATCGATCAATCCCAATACATTTTTAACTTCGCTCTCAATTTGGTCTGGAGTAACAAACAAATGCGCATCATCTTGAGTAAATGTACGAACTCTAAATAAACCATTTAAAGCACCACTTGCTTCATGACGATGTACCTGGCCTAATTCTCCGATACGATATGGGAGTTCTTTGTATGAATGCAAAGTACTGTTGTATACCAATAAAGCGCCTGGACAATTCATTGGTTTGATCGCAAATTCACGATCATCTACCATAGTTGTATACATGTTTTCTTTATAGTGTTCCCAATGTCCACTTGTTTCCCATAACTCTTTAGACATCATGATAGGTGTCTTGATGAACTGATAGCCAGCCTTTGTATGTTCTTCATACCAGAACTGTTCCAAGATATTACGCAAGATCATACCATTTGGCAAGAAAATAGGCATACCGGGAGCATATTCACTGACTGTAAATAATCCCATTTCTTTACCAATCTTTTTATGATCGCGTTTCTTTGCCTCTTCTAATAAAGCTAAATGTTCTTCCAATTCTTCAGCTGTTGGAAAACATACTCCATAAATACGCTGCAATACTTTATTATTGGCATCCCCTTTCCAATAGGCACCAGAATGCTTCAATAATTTAAAGTTTTTACATTGTTTAACTGTTTCCACATGAGGTCCACGACATAAATCAATGAATTCACCTTGTTGATAACAAGTAATTGTTCCATCTTCAAGATCCTGGATCAAATCAATCTTATATGGATCATCTTTAAACATTTCCAAAGCTTCAGCTTTAGTAATTTCTTTACGTACGATACGTTTACCATCTTTGGCAATCTTCTTCATTTCTTTTTCGATCTTAGGTAGATCTTCGTCTTTGATAACTTCATCTCCTAGATCCATGTCATAATAGAAACCTTCGCTGACAACAGGTCCGACCCAGAATTTTGCCTGAGGATATAATCTTTTTACGGCCTGTGCCATCATGTGTGCACATGAATGATTCAATACATTTAATTCAGCATTTTCTTTAATGTCGATCATCTTAATTCTCCTCCTATTTCCATATAAAAAGCGACAGTCATCTCAAAGGACGTCTGTCGCACGCGGTACCACCTTTGTTCATACAATAATTGTATGCACCTCATTTTCTTTTAACGCAAGAGTACGGCACACTTTTTCAAGGGCAATTCAAAGGGAGTAAACACATGTTTTGTCAAAAAGTTTTCACCAACCACTTTTCTCTCTACATCCAAGATTCATGCATTCATGTCCTTATCACTATTGTTGATTCGATTATAAAACGGCTATGAATAAATGTCAAAACTTTTGAACACAAAGACTTCTTTAACCATGAACAGATTGATTAAACTCTTCTTTTACTTGTTTTAGTTTATTTGGATTTTCCAATAACTCCAAAGCAACCAAAGCAATTGCCTGACTTGCCTTGATTAAACCATTTTTCCCATCTTCAGATATCGTAGCCGCTGCCATTTCTTTAGAATGACCTAAAACATCATCTGAAGCAATTTTGATATTTCCCTGGATCGTAGGACATTTATAACTAGCTGCTCCAACATCTGTACTTCCTTTAGCTTCTTCATCCACTGGATCTACATTCGGCAGTCCAAGTTCATGATATGTATTAGTTAACATCTCTGCCAATGTGTAATTGACAAGCGTATCTTCATAAGGACATTCATAAACAGAAGTTTTTAAGGTTGTATTGGTTGCCTGACATGCACCTTTAGCGCAATTAATAGCTTTTTCTGTTACTTCTTTGGCGTATTTCATTGTAGAAGCACGGAAATAATACTCTAAACTTGCATAAGCAGGAATCACATTGGCTGCAGTTCCTCCATCTTTAATTATGCCATGAATATAAGTACCTGGTTCAACAAATTGACGAAGCATATTAATTGAAACAAAAGTCATAACTGCTGCATCTAAAGCCGAAGCCCCTTGTTCTGGATGGCAGGCATGGGCGTTCTTTCCAAAGAACTCAAATTTGATTGGATTCAATGCCTGTGATTTTGAGCCTACACCATTTTTAGTACCTGGATGCACCATCAAGGCAACATCAATCGTATCAAAGACACCGGCATTGGCCATGGAAACCTTGCCGCCAAAATTTTCCTCAGCCGGTGTTCCAAGCACGATTACTTTTCCACCATATTGATCTACAACTTGTTTTAAAGCTTCTCCAGCAGCAATTCCAATTCCTGCGATCAAGTTGTGACCACATCCATGTCCGACTTCAGGTAAAGCATCGTATTCACACATAAAGGCAATAGTTGGACCTTCCTTCTTTGTATCATATGTTCCAATAAATCCGGTTGGTACAACATACCCTTTTTGTGTTTCAAAACCTGCATCTATCAAATAGTTTGTCAATAATTCCATTGTTTCAAACTCTTGATTTCCTATCTCTGGATTTTCATACATTGTTTTGACCAAAGCCATATAATCATCGGTTTTGGAAACAATGAAATCTAAGATCGTTTGTTTATTATCCATTGACTATTCCTCCACTTCAACAGCCTGTGCAGATAATTCTTTCGCTTCTGTCACCCATTTTTCCAAGTCACCATTTTCTTTAGCTTTCTCAATTACATCGTTACATAAATCGATCAATGACTGATATTCATCTCCTAATGGGAATCCAATAACATTTGTGGAATACATTGCATCCGGGTCTAAATCAAATCCATCTTTAGGAAGTAATGTTAAATCTGTAAATGTATCCAACATAGGTAAAGCAGAGTTTGAAGAAACAATGACTGCATCAATATCTCCAGCATCTAAAGCTAAAGCAGAAGCATCTGTTGTTCCATATTGTTTGATATTGGCTTCATCCGTCAACTTCATTGCCAATTCATACTGAATGGAACCGGATTGTGCCGCAATTGTTAGATTTGCTGCTTTAAATTCCTCTAAAGTTTTATATTTTTCGGCATTTTCTTTTGTGGTTAAGATTCCTTGATAATCCGCACTGTCTTCTCTTTGATACCCTTCAGAAAACTGCATCACTTGTTTTCTTTCTTCTGTCTGAGCAAAACCAGAAATCGCCATATCTACACTTCCTGATTGTACATTGGCTAATACACCATTGAAATCGGTTGCCTTGATTTCCAGTTCAACACCTATTTCATCCGCAATAGCCTGCGCTAAAGAGATATCGCTTCCTACGATTTGTTTCTCGCCATTTTCATCTAAGATATAGAATTCATTAGGTGGAAAATCTGGAGAAGTTCCTAGTACGATTTTACCTGCTTCTTTGATTTGTTCTAATTTATCCGCAGAACCAGATGTTGTCGATGAACATCCAGCTACACCTATCATCATCGTTGTTGCTAATACTACACTAACTAATTTTTTCATTTTCATAATTGTTTCCTCTTTCTTTCTACATAACTTTATCTAAAAATTCTTTTGTTCTTTGATTTTTTGGATGATTGAATATCTCATCCGGTGTTCCTTCTTCCATAATGATTCCTTCATCCATAAACATGACACGATCTGCAACTTCTTTGGCAAAGCCCATTTCATGCGTTACGATAACTATGGTCATCTTGCTTTGGGCAAGACTTTTGATAACATTTAATACTTCTTTTACCATCTCCGGATCAAGAGCACTTGTTGGTTCATCAAACAACATCACTTCTGGATTCATAGCCAAGGCTCTGGCAATCGCAACACGTTGCTTTTGTCCACCAGACAAGTTATTTGGATAGGCATCTTTCTTTTCTTCCAAACCAACCTTCTTTAACAATTCAATTGCCTGTTCTTTTGCAGCCTGTTCTGACATTCCTTTTATTTTGATTGGAGCTAATGTCAAATTATCCAAGACCGACATATGTGGAAATAAGTTAAAATGCTGAAATACCATCCCAATATGTTCTCGAACCTTATCGATATCGACTTCCTTTTTGGCTTTGGACGTGATATCTGTATCTTTAAAGAAAACTTGCCCTTTTGTTGGTTCCTCTAAAAGATTCAGACATCTAATAAATGTGGATTTACCAGAACCCGAAGGTCCGATAATGGCCACAACTTCTCCTTTATGAATCTCTGTATTGATTCCCTTTAATACTTCCAAATCCCCAAATGATTTATGTAAATCTACTGTTTTAAGCATATACTTTCAACTTCCTTTCGATCAAAGACATAATCGTCGTTAGAACACTAGTTAAGGCAAAATAGATAATTGCGATAATGATCAATGGTTCAAATACAGAATATGTTGATGCCTTTACGATATTGGATGTATACATGATATCGAATACACCTACAACACTAACAATACTTGATTCCTTGATCATCATGATAAATTCATTACATAATCCCGGTAAGACAACTCGAATCGCCTGTGGGACGATGATATATCGCATCGTTTCTAAATTGGAAAATCCTAATGAGCGTCCAGCTTCCATCTGACCTTTATCAATGGAATCTAAACCGCCTCTTAATAACTCACAAATATATGCGCCTGAGTTAATTGCCAAAGCAACCACTGCCGTCAAGAACTCACGACTTCCATAAACACTTCCCAACATTGGAATTGATGGAATGGAAATTCCAATCATTGGAAAGCCATACAACCAAATATATAACTGAAGTAACATTGGCGTTCCACGAATCACCTGTGTATAAGCTGTTGATATCGCATTTAACACCTTTATATGTGATCGTTTCATCAAAATAGCCAACAATCCTAAAATACAACCTAAGATAACGGTCATCAACGCCAAGACAATAGTTACGATCGTTCCATCTATAAAAGTTGGGATCCATTTGATCATCTTGGTAAAATCAATCGTTACTGCCATTAAAGTATTTCCATACATCTCTTTTCCCTCCCATAAAAAAACGTCTCTTGAAATCAATCAAGAGACGACATGTATCGCGGTACCACTCTATTTGCCATAGCCTAGCTATGACCACCTCTAGTCTGTAAAGTAGACAACTTGATATCCTACTCTATGTTCAGATATCCCTCTCCAAAGTGCGGTTCACCATAATTTGTATGCTGATCTTTCACCATCATCAGCTCGCTTCTTTTACGCCTTATGACTACTCTCTTTTTCCTTGAGTTTTGTGTATTCACTTGTACCAGGTTCCGTGATAAAAAAAACGTCTCCTGAAATCAATCAAGAGACGACATGTATCGCGGTACCACTCTATTTGCCATAGCCTAGCTATGACCACCTCTAGTCTG
>NZ_JAQLXG010000010.1:0-28969 GCF_028321995.1 Faecalitalea cylindroides | reverse complement strand
GTGCGGTTCACCATAATTTGTATGCTGATCTTTCACCATCATCAGCTCGCTTCTTTTACGCCTTATGACTACTCTCTTCTTCACTGAGTTTTTGAATATAGTGGTAGAATACACGAAAAGAAAATTAATGTCAAGAAAAAATGTAAATTATTTTCACAAATGTAAAAGAGTGTAAATTATTACAATTCAATTTCCAATTGAACTGGGCAATGATCACTTCCATAGATATCGGTCAAAATCTTAGAATCTTTAACCTTCGGCATCAATTCTTCAGAAACAAGCCAATAATCAATTCTCCAGCCGGCGTTCTTTTCACGTGCTTTAAAACGATAACTCCACCAGGAATATTCAACTTTGTCTGGATACAAAGTACGATAGGAATCTTTTAAGATCGTCAAAAGATTCTTTTTAAAACTGTCTCGTTCTTCATCAGTAAATCCCGCATTTCGACGATTAGTCTTAGGATTTTTGATATCAATTTCTTCATTGGCAACATTTAGGTCCCCTGTTAATAAAACAGGTTTATCCAGACTTTGAATATAGTTAGAAAAAGCTTTATCCCATTCCATACGATATTCTAAACGTTTTAAACCATCTCCAGAATTCGGTGTATACACAGTGATAACATAATATGAATCAAATTCAAGTGTGATCACACGACCTTCTGTATCGTGTTCAGGAATATCGATTCCATAATGGACTGATAAAGGTTCGATCTTAGAAAAGATCATCGTTCCACTATACCCTTTTCTTTGGGCACTGTTGATATACTGATATGGATATAGATCACAATCAACTTCGATTTGATCTGGCTGAGCTTTTGTTTCCTGAATACAGAAGATATCTGCATCCAAAGTATTCAAGATATCCACAAATCCCTTATTTAAAACAGCTCGAATCCCATTTACGTTCCAAGATATTAGTTTCATCTTAAACTCCTACACTGATTGTTTCTGGAAGCGTGCTGCCTCCATCAATGACAACTTGCGTGCCCGTAATATAACGACTCTCATCACTTGCCAAGAATGCGGCAAGATCACCAATTTCCTGAGGAGTTGCCAGACGTTTTAATGGAGTCGCTCCGGCAATGCCTGCTTTAACAGATTCTGGGTTGGATGCATCTGATTGCACGGCAATGCTTTGCGCCATTGGCGTATCGACATAGCCTGGGCAAATTGCATTAACACGAATACCCTCTTCGGCAAATTCACGTGCCAAAGCACGAGTTAAACCAATTAAAGCCGCTTTACTTGTCGCGTAGGCAGCTTCACCAGGATCAGCAACCATATACCCGGTTACACTGGACATGATAACGATAGCACCATGTTTTTGTTTGACCATACCCGGTAATACAGCCTGAGAAATATTCCAGCAACCATTGATGTTTACATTAAAATGAAAATCACGATCATTATCATCTGTTTCCAAGAAATTTCCTAACTTGCAGACACCAGCATTGGATACAAGAATATCGATCTGACCAAATGTTTCCATCCCCTTATCGACTGCATTTTGACAATCCGCTTTTTTTGTTACATCGCAGTTTACATAAAATGCCTTGATATTATATTTTTCAGCCAATGTATCGGCAATTTGTTTTGTGGATGCGCTTCGTGCACATAGAATAAGATTGGCCCCCTCTTTGGCAAAGACTTCGGCAATACCTTCTCCGATTCCTTTAGATGCTCCTGTAATGAGAGCGACTTTATTTTTTAGTTTCATATAAAAAGATCCTCCTAGTATCCATTATAAAAAGGGCTGTTCTAAAAGTAAAATAAAAAGACCATCCGAAGATGATCTAATCATTATATCCATTTGGATTCATGGTCTGCCACTTCCAGCTTGAAGCACACATATCATCCAAATTATATTGTGCCTGCCAGCCAAGTTCTTCTTTGGCAAGGTCACATTTAGAATAACATGTCGCAATATCGCCTTCACGACGTGGTTTGATTTGATATGGAATCTCATGTCCACAGGCTTTTTCAAAGGCATGAATGACATCTAAAACGCTGTAGCCATTTCCAGTACCTAGATTATAAACCTTTACACCGGCTTTTTCTTTTATCTTATTTAAAGCTTTGACATGGCCTTTTGCCAAGTCAACAACATGAATATAATCACGAACACCGGTTCCATCTGGTGTATCATAATCATCTCCAAAGACACCAACACATTCAAGTTTTCCGATCGCAACTTGAGCTACATATGGTAATAAGTTATTTGGAATTCCTTTAGGATCCTCACCAATCAAGCCACTTTCATGAGCTCCAATTGGATTAAAATAACGTAACAACATTACATTCCATTCTGGATCCGCTGTATGAATATCTGTTAAGATCTGTTCCAACATCCATTTTGTCCAACCATAAGGATTCGTACAGACCCCTTTTGGACATTCTTCTGTAATTGGAATCATAGCTGGATTTCCATACACTGTTGCGCTGGATGAGAAAATGATATTCTTAACATTGTGTTTACGCATAACATCTGTCAAAATCAGCGTTCCCTGAATATTGTTTGTATAATATTCGATTGGCTTTCTTACGGATTCTCCTACCGCTTTTAAACCCGCAAAATGAATGACTGCATCTACGTTTTCTTTGGTAAAGATTTGATCCAAAGCTTCTCGATCCAATATATCATTCTGATAGAACGTTACTTTTTTCTGTGTGATCTGTTCAATTCGATCCACAGCTTTTTGATTCGAATTATATAGATTATCTACAATAACGACTTCGTATCCTTCATTCAACAATTCAACACACGTATGGCTGCCGATATACCCAGCACCACCTGTAACTAATATCTTCATAAAGACCCTCTCTTTCACACAGCTTGATTATACACTATATGGATATTTTTTTCTTCTTCTTTTGAAAGAAGAACCGCTTTGTTTTCACCATCGACATCAAACCATAAACAATGGTTCTTATCATCATATCCATCAAACCAGATCATTTTCTTATACTTATCCTCAATGCGTTTCTTTTTGTTTAAAACGACCTTAAAGTTTAGATCGTTTTCCAACAAGTGAAACGCCAAATAAAATTGTGGCACATTCTTTACCACGACAACTCTTTCTTCTGGATCAAAACCTGATACATCTTTTTGTTCTGTCAACAACAAGCTGTATCGTTTTTTGGGATTTCTCACCATCAAAGGATAGGTTAAGTAAAACAGTTTATGACACCTTGAACAAAGATGAGAAAAATACGTCCGATCCAACAAACGTTCAACCGCAAGTGGCGACATTGTCGTTATGATCAAAGTATCTCGTTTTATATAGAAGGAGTGTCCACAAAAAGGACACTCTGTTTCAATCATTCTTTCTTTCATTATAAAGGTCTACAAGCTTCTTTTAACCATTCTGCTTCTTCATTTGTCAAGAAAGGAGAAATCTTTTCATATACAGAAGCATGATAGTCATTCAACCATGCAAGTTCATCTTCAGACAATAAACTCTTATCAATTCCTTTGCGATCAAATGGAACAAATGTCAATGTTTCAAAATGCATGAATTGGCCATAGAAGTTCTTATTTCCTTTGACAACGACCATTTCATTTTCATGGCGAATACCAAATTCACCTTCTACATAAACTCCTGGTTCATTGGATGTGATCATGCCTTCTTCTAACACACAGGAATCATTGCGTTCTGGGACGATCTTCCATCTAAATCCATTTGGTGCTTCATGTACATTTGATAAATGACCCACACCATGGCCTGTTCCACATTGATAATCCATATCAAGATCCCATAGTGGTCCACGTGCTAGAATATCTAAGTTCAAACCACGGCAGCCATACAAGAAATTTGCTTTTTCCAAACGAATATGCCCTTTTAAAGCCAAGGTAAACCATTTTTTCTCTTCTTCAGTAATTGAACCAAGCACAAAAGTACGTGTGATATCCGTTGTACCATCCAAATATTGTCCACCACTATCAACCAGCAACATTCCTTCTGGCTTTAATTCTACATTTGTTTCTTCATTAGAGCTGTAGTGCATCATAGCTGCATGTTCTTTATATGCACAAATTGTATTGAAGCTATCTTCTAGATAATCTGCCTGTTCTTTACGAAGTTCCTGCAATTTTTCCTGGGCACTCATTTCACTGATTCCATTGTTTACATTCTGCATCAACCAATACATGAATTTTGTGCAGGCAACTCCATCTTTAATATGGGCATTGCGTGTATTCGCTAATTCTGTTTCATTCTTCATGGCCTTTAAAAGCACAATTGGATCCTGGGCATAAACGATTTCTGTATTCAAGCTGTAAACGATCTTAGAGTTTACAAAATTGCCATCCACCAAAACAGGTCCTTCTAAAGTCTTAACATCTTCATAAATCGCTTCATAGTCTTTCACTTGAATATGATTCTGGGCAAATAAAGTTTTAGATTCTTCATCAAGTCTAGAGGCATCAATATAGATCATCGCATCATTTTCTTTGATGATCGTATAAGCCAAAGCCACTGGAAAATGTGGAACATCATGTGCTCTTAGATTATACAACCAGGCAATCTCATCAATCTTTGTTACGATATGAGAACGACAGTTGTATCCTTTCATAGCTTCTCTTACTTGTGTTAGTTTTTCAGAAATTGATTTTCCTGCATATTTTTCATCATAATGGAAGGTTTCTGTACAAGGTAAAGCTGGACGATCATCCCAGATTCTTCCAACTAAATCTTTGTCTGTTACCATTTTGATATCATGCATCATAAATGCTTGTTTATACTTGTTGGCATCATTTACATTCATGACTCTTCCATCAAACCCAACAACAGATCCCTGCGTTAAATTGGTAACGATATATTCTTCAATGGAAGGCGTATCTTCCTGTCCCTGTTTCATCAAATCGATACCACTGCCTGCCAATTGATTTGCAGCCTGGATAAAATAACGACCATCCGTCCATAGTCCTGCCTTATCCAAAAGAACAACCAATACACCGGCACTTCCAGTAAAGCCAGACATATACTTTCTAGCCGCAAAATATTCACTGACGTATTCCGTTTCATGAAAATCACTTGTAGGAATGATATAAGCCTGCATTCCTTCTTTATTCATTTCTTCTCGTAATTTCATTAATCTTTCTTTGATCATATTCATCCTTCTTTCATTGTTTCAATTTTACATCGAAAAGATACAAAAAAAAAGGCTAAGCCTCTTTATATTCAACTTGATAGACAAAATTGATAAAGTCAAAGCCTTCAACCGCAAGAAATATCATCACTATACAAATAAATAACACCTTAATAGCATAGGTAAGGATATTCATTGCTTTATAAGTATTTTCCAAACGCATATATTTAAATTGTGACCACATGCAGTAAACAGGAATAAAGAAAAGAATTCCCTGCAAGATATAAACGATAATACTATGGTTGGTCAAAAGATAGAAAATATCAAAAACATTTCCCGCAAATAAATCTGTTCTGAATGTAATAACCAACATATCCGCAACATGGTTATTTAACATACCTGACGCACTAACTAATCCTATACACGCCATTAGATATAAACCATAAATTACAATTCTGTACACTGTTCTATTCTTTTTCTTTAACACGCGATTCGCCTGCCCTAAAACACATAAAAAACTAAAGATTAAAAATACAGCATAGATCAGCGAATAAAAAGGAAGAACAAAATAGAAAACCGAAAAAATAAGTCCGATGAACAAAAAAAGATTTGCCAATGCGTCAACTTTATCATGTCTTCTTCGTATATAACGTATTCCTTTTTTATCAAAGCTCAATGTTTTTGTCAGTATATTATATGTCCTTGATGGCACTAGGGCAAAGATAATTCCTAAAGCTGCCACCAATATCAAAATTACGATCTTATCCATAATCAAATTCTCCCAAAAACTAAATCAAATCCTCTTTTTTTATATAATAATAACTTCCTACTAATAAAACAATCTGTACGATCAGCCACAACCATAATGGCATTGTAAATATAACCATATCAAAGGCTCGCAAAGCATAGTTGCTAAGCATGTAGATAAAAAATAAAAAAGCTAATCCCAGCCAAAAAACAAGCGTTGAACGATCCGGCTGTTTGATCAAAAACAACAACAATAACTTAATGGATACATATACACCAATGATCTGAATCAAAAAGCCCGGTGTAATCAAAACCATAAACGATTGAAATCCATTTCCAATCATATCATAGAGCACATTTAAACATGTGATATAAATAAAAAGATATAAAGGAAAATCTAAAAATTCACGAAACCAGAAATGTTCTTTCTTTTCATTGACCCGTTTTTTCATTTCTTCTTTAAAGCCTGTAAACTCATTGTTATCATCCTGCAAAAGATCACTTGCCCAGCTTATGATCTCATAGCTTGATGTCTTAGATAAATTAGCAAGTTTCGTTTGATTGATCGTCTCATTATATAAACCAGTATGTTTAGAAGGAACTCCTTGAATATTGCGTTCAACTCGTTGAAAATAACTATATATATTCATAAAAATATTGTAAAATAAATCTTGTCAAAAATCTAGAACAGGAGACATAAATGAAAATCGTTTTTTTAGATGCTGATGGAACTCTGTTTCATCATAGTGGATACATACCAAGAAGCGCCTTAGACGCCTGTAATCATGCCCAAAAGAATGGGCATAAAATTTGTTTATGCACCGGAAGGCAAAAAGTTGAGATCTTTGGCGATTTAACCAAGATTGACTACGATGGCATCATTGCCGGAAGCGGAGCTTCTATTTTTGTACATGGCAAACAAATCGTTGAAAAAACCTTTGATGAATTCGAATTTAATACAGTATATAACTTTTTGAATGATCACCAAATTCCAGCTCTCTATGAAAGCAGTGTTGGTATTTTTGCGACCCAGAAAACGAAAGATCGCTTAAAAGAATTGCTGGAGATCCAATGTAGACACCTGGATGATGAACAACGCAAGATGCATGGTCTATACACCTTGTACCATCAAGTACATGTGGTCAATGATTTACATGAACACCCAATCAATAAAATCAGTTTCCTTGAAAGCAGGACACCGTATCAAAAAGTGTATGAAGATCTAAGCCCTGTCTTAGATGTCATTCCAGCGACATTTGCTCCCTTAGGAAAAGAAAGCGGCGAGATTTCTTCCAAGCGAATCACAAAGGCAACCGGTATGGAAGTCTTGATTGATTATTACAAAATGGATGACAAAGATACAATTGCCATTGGAGATGGTCATAACGATCTTTGTATGTTTGAAAAGGCCGCCATCTCAGTAGCCATGGGAAATGCCAGCATTCAAGTAAAAGAAAAAGCTGATCTAATTACGACCAGCATAACGGATAATGGAATCTATAATGCGTTCAAAGATCTAGCGCTTATCTAAGATCTGTACAGATTCATAAGGCGGTTCAATCGTCTGTGTGAATCTGTTTTTTTGTATCGCATCATAAATCCTATGATATGTATCCCAATATTCATCAAATTTTGTCCAACAATAAACACCCATCCAAATTGATCTTTCATCCATTCTATCAATGATCACTTCATACGGTTTTTCCATGATCACACTAGAATCCTTCTTTAAGATATCAATACAGATCTCACGCAATGCCTGAACATCTGTTGAAATGCTGACAGGAAATTGAAGCGAAATACGGCGATACTCATCACGAGAATAGTTGATGATGATCTCCTGTACTATTAAAGAGTTTGGAACGATAATCTCTTGCGCCGAAGGCGTTTTAACGACGGTAAACATCAATTCAATGCGAACGACCGTACCTTCTTTGTTTTCCACCGAAATATAATCCCCCACCATAAAAGGACGTGTAAATAAGATCTGCATCCCTCCGGCAACATTGGCCATATTGTCTTTTAATGCCAAGGAAATTCCTAGACCGGCAGCCGAGAAAGCTCCAACGATGACATTGGTATTCACACCTAATTGAGATAAGGCAATGATGATACCAGCTATCTTTGTCAATAAAGAAACACCGGATCCAATAAAGGTTAAAGCCCCTTTGTCGGAAGCATTTTTAGATAGCTTGATGATTCCCTTTTTTAAGATTGGCCCTAAAACAAAACCAACCGCAACAATCAACAAAGTTGTTCCTGTGCGTATTAACCATTCCATGCCTCATACCTCCTTTTTTGAAAAAGAACCGCCAGAATTATTCTGCCGGTTCACTTAATGCTTGTTCAAGACGATCGATACCGATCTGAATACGACGTAAACTTTCTTCTTTTCCAAGAATATGTGCAATTTCAATGGCACCTCCTGGAGTAAATTGTTTACCTGTCAATGCCGTACGAACTGGCCATAACACTTGACCATTTTTCATTTCTAACTGTGCTGGTAAAGCCAATAAAACATCATGTACTGCTTGTTGATCCGCCCAGTTATCAAATGTAGATAAAGTTTCATAAACTGCCTTCAAAGATTTTAACGCAATTTCTTTTGTCGTCTTCATCTTCTTATGACGATACATCTCTAAATCATAATCAACCAATGTATCGAAGAAATCAACGCTTTCAACGATTTGATCTAGACGATCGATTCTTGGTTGAATGATCTTAGCAACTTCTTTTAGATCGATATCTGAATGAATTCCTTCTTCCAAATATGGTCTTACCGTTTCAAAATATGTTTCTTCATCCATATTTCTTAGATACATACCATTCATCCAAGTTAATTTGTCGATATCAAAAATAGCTGGACTCTTAGAAATACGTTCAATGTTAAAGACCTTGATTAGTTCATCCATTGTATAGATTTCCTGCTCTGTTTCTGGAGCCCATCCTAATAAGGCAATGTAGTTGATGATTGCCTCTGGCAAATACCCTTTCTTTACAAGATCCTGGAAAGAGGCATCCCCATTACGTTTTGATAATTTATGATGTTCATCTTTCATAACAGGAGGTACATGTACATATGTTGGTCTTTGCCATCCATAAGCATCATAAATCAAATTATATTTAGGCGTGCTGGATAAATATTCATTTCCACGAACAACATGTGAGATCTCCATCTGGTGATCATCAATGATATTGGCAAAGTTATAAGTTGGAAATCCATCAGATTTGATCAAGATCTGCTCATCCAATAAATCTCCATCAAATTCAATGTGCCCATATACCATATCGTCAAAAGAAGTTTCTCCTACTTCATTGATTGTCTGACGAATAACATAAGGTTCTTTCGCATCTAATTTTTCCTGAATTTCTTCTTTGCTTAAATGTTTACAAGGATCATTGAACTTGAAAGAAATTCCCAAGCTTTCTGCTTCTTTACGCTGTGCTTCAATTTCTTCTTCTGAACAGAAGCAGTAATGTGCGCCACCTAACTTAACCAACTCTTCGGCATACCCTTTATACATAGGAAGTCTTTCACTTTGAATGTAAGGCCCATGTTCTCCACCGATATCTGGTCCTTCATCCCAGTTTAGACCACAAGTTTTCATTGTGTCATATATAACATCAACAGCACCTTCCACTTGTCTTTCCTGGTCGGTATCTTCAATTCGAAGGATAAAATCTCCTCCATCATGTTTCGCAATCAAATATTCAAATAACGCTGTTCTCAAGTTACCGATATGCATATATCCAGTAGGACTTGGTGCAAAACGTGTACGTGTTTTTTTCATTCTTTTATTCACCCTTTCGCCCTATTATATTAACCCAACCAACCTTTTCTTTCAACACTTAATCAAGCTTGGTTTTCTTAATTTAATCCGAGTTTATTTACGTTTTTCATCAATTCATTTTATAAATACCGATTTGTATCTCTTGCTCCATAGAGAAATCTTCTGACTTCCATTACATCCCCTATAACAACAAAATATATTACATAATTTCGTATATATATATTCGATAATATGGATAGTCCCTCTTCTTTGAAGGAAATGGTTCAAAAGCTAAAGGGTATTCTAAGCGTTCCTGTATTGCGTCTTCTACATCATTCACAAGCTTTTCTGCTGCGTCAGTATTTTTTAGTAATTTGTAATATAACTAATAGTTTGTATCAAATCCTGTTCAAACAAAGGTAAATATCGCAATTTATATTTTTCATTCTTCATGAATCACACTTCTTACTTTTTTAAACACATCATCATGACTTAATCTTTCTTTAGTTGTTGCTGCTATCCTATCTGCTTCATCTAATTTCATCTCCACATTATCGATAAGCCGAGCATATTCTTCCAAGCTCATGACAACCATGGCTCCATACCCATTTTTGGTTAAATACACAGGTTGTCCTTCATTAACAAGGTTTTCTATTTCTGGAAATTTATTTCTCAAATCTGAAACTGGTCTAATCTGTATCATCATCGCTCCTCCTTATTTATCTTAGTTTTATCATTATTTTATCACACGAACAAGAAACGATATTTTATGAAAGATGGTACTTCTATTTATAAAAGCCCAAAAACACTTTATTAATCGCATTTTTGAGCTTTTTTCAAGCCGAAATTGTTAGATATATAAGGGTTAATTATTAAGTAAATCGCATTGGTTATTCTTAATTTAATCCAAGTTCTCTTGCATTTTTAATAGCTTCTTCTAAAAATTCTTCATACCATGAATAAACCTTTTTATCTATATTTGGGTTCAGTTCGCCATAAACTGTAAACATATCACTGCAGGCAATTAAACTTGATGTATCCCAATTAGATAAATCACCAATTTTCCATGTCTTTGCATTTTCACCAGCCGCATCAAACATATAGACCATAATTCGTACATTGGAAGTATCCCAATGATCCAATCCTTTATCTAAAACAAAGGAATCGGCATTCGCTCCAGCTGCTCGAAACATCCACTGCATATCCGTTACATTGGATGTGTTCCAATCCGACAAACCAGTTACCTTAAAGTTTTTTACGTCATATCCAGCTTTAGAAAACATATATGCCATATTCTCTGTTCTAGATGTATCAATATTAGAAACATCAATATCCTCTACATTTCTCAAGCCATAAAACCAATAAGCCGTAATAGATGGCGATATCGGTGTTGCCACTTGAACAGAAGTAATATCTTCCCTTTTGTCATACCATAAAGGCTCTTTGGTTCCATAACTCAAAAAATCATATCCATGTTTTTTAAAAGATGGATATTCTTTCACGATACTTCCATGATTGGATTGACTTATCCATTTGTTTAAAGATCTTTGTTCAATCATTAAAGTCCCATCCTCATACAATACAGTTGAAAAGGTGTTATATTGAACCCAAAAACCTATCATTAACACAAAAACAAATATACATATAAAAATTTTAATAAAGCTCTTTTTAGTCATTTAATTCACTCCATTTAACACAACGTATGGTTAATGCATAATATTCTTCGCCTGGATTGACTTGTATTGATTCAGGATTTTTGTATTCATCAATAGAAATAAGATCTTGATTTTCACCAACACGCATAATCATCACACATTTTTCATCTTCGTTGAAATGCGAATTAGACAAAGCATCATAGACAACTGAAATTCCATCTTTGAAATCAAGCTCTTCTTCCTGTATAGAATGAACACCTTCATCTTCTACACCATTACTTGTACTTACACACAAACCTAGTTCTTGTCCTAACAAATCCCATCCAATGATAATTTCACCTGTATCTTCTTTGATTACAGCTGTATTCATTGTCATATCACTATCAACTCTTTGCCATTTTCCATCGTTTAATTTATATTCAAACAATTCAAATGTCATATCTGATTCTTTTGTCTCAAAGGTATATACTGCGTTATAACCCTGACTAAATGCATTTAAATAAATTTCTTCATTAGTGCTCAGTTCCTTCTTTAATAATTTAAATCCGATTTCTTCATCATATCTAATTTTGTTTTGATCTCTATAAGACACACGATCAATAGATTCATCATGTAAAGAGCAGCCACATAATAACAAAGCACATATAAGAACAAATACAGATGGATTTCTTTTCATACAAGTTTTTCCTCCTATTTTGTGACAGATTTAAAATTATGAAATGTCATGATACACAAAGATACTATTAAAATTAATAGTCACGTAACAATTTCAACAAATGGAATAAACTCTAAATCGTCTGAAAATATTCCAATAATATTATTCTTTGTTCCAATATATCCATCATTGAATTTTGTATCCAAATCAATCCAATCACTAGATTTTTCTAAAATGTATTCTTCGTTTCCAATGTCATAAATATAAGTGTAAGTTTCTTGATCAGAAACATACCGAAGATTCACTAAACCGCCTTTTGTCGATAAATACAAAGTTCCTTCTTGTTCAGGAAGTTCTGCTTCGTTTTTCTTTTCATGAGTTAAGATATCATAAGAAATTATTTTATTGTTTTCTTCATCTGCATAATACAAATGTCCTTGATAAAGTGTAGAACGATCAGTTGGACAGTTTTCATCTACAAGTTCTTTATTCTGTGTCTTTAAATCGAATGAATATACAGGTTTTTTCATCGTTGTCATATCACAATCAATAAAGTAAATCAAATCATCCTTTGCTCCCAAAAATAGATTCATTCTATTTTCCTGTAAATCTTGATTTACAATATTCGTGATCTGTTTTGTATCTAAATCGTACATCTCTAAAACACCTACTGTTGAAGTCGAACCACCCATACTAGTAACAGAAAGAGTATTATATGAATAGATAATCTTGTCTTTATAAATATAAGCATAGTTTGGAATCTGTATACCGCCTTTTCTTTCAAATAATTTCTCTATATTCTCTCCATCCATGCCACAACGTGCTATAAAGAAGCCGACATTATCAAATCCATTATCCCCGCTCATTTCATAAATCAAATATAAATAATCTTTATAGGCTGCCACAGTAAACAAGGTTCCATTTTCAAAATGTGCCATCTGATATGCCTGACAATCTTTGCTATTATGATGACAATTTGAACGAGTACAGAAAGGGTATGTTTTTTGATTTTGAAAATCAAAGAAATCGAGTCGATAATCATCTGTGTCTGCACCTGTTGTGTTATTTACAAAAACACCATCTTCCGTTAAACCATAATAAAATAAAACAGGTGCTTTCTCATCTATAGACACATTAGTATTCACTTGTGAAGAAGTACAGGCACAAAGGACAAACAACGCACATATGACAAATATCAATCGTTTCATGTTATCATCCCCTTCTCTTTTTAAAAACAAAATAAACAGAAGTGCTTATCATAATCAAAAGAAATAAAATATGAGCAATAGTCCAATATGCTGGATGGTATAGTTCATAAATTAATGTAAAAGCAGAAAACCTGGTTGAATAAAAAAATAATACCGGTAAAGTAAATATAATTTCAAATATCAAAATACTTTCTGTTCGCTTATTGATCCACTCACATATGCGAGTAAGATTTAGAACCGTAAACATATACAAGAAAATTTTAGTCAAGAAACTTATGACAAAATACGCGCCAATCGAGATAGAAACAGGAAAATCTGCATACATTTCCAATGCATTAATTGATTGTGCCCATTCTAGATTCGGATAATTAACATTTATATAGACTAGATCCAACAATGTAAATAATCCAATGAGCAAAAGAACTCCCACCACATTCACAAAATATTTAATTTTTCGTTGGTTATTCAACGTTGTTTTTTGCAAATCAATCATCTTCGATTCTTTATCTTTATTATGAAGTGATGGTGTCATATACCCCACAAAAAACAATATAAATAAAACCTGTAAAATAGAAGCATTGGTATCGTAATACAAGAATCGATATTGAT
The DNA here is from genome assembly GCF_028321995.1 of Faecalitalea cylindroides. Lineage (NCBI taxonomy): Bacteria > Bacillati > Bacillota > Erysipelotrichia > Erysipelotrichales > Erysipelotrichaceae > Faecalitalea > Faecalitalea cylindroides. The sequence goes on along the minus strand of NZ_JAQLXG010000010.1, from coordinate 15,232 downwards.
CTTCTTTTAAGATTGGTAAACTTGAATTATCTTGTTTTCGAGACTCATAAACTGCCTTATATTTTTCAAAAACCGACTGTGTTGACAATAGCGTTGAATAATACGTCTGTTCTGTTATATCTTGTACAATCGATAATTCTTGATTCCACTCATCATATTGCTGTTGCTGCAAAAGAATTTTTTTATCTGCTTTTTTATTAACTGTTGCCCCAATCTCATCTACAAACTGATTAAAAACTTTATCTTCCCATGTAGACATATTATTTTGATTATTTAAACAAAAACCATATATAACGCCTAAAACAACAACTAAAAGTATTCCCTTCTCTTTGATCCAATATTTGATCATTTCAAAATAGACTAGTGAATGTACTTGCCTCGATGATATGAAATTCATTCTTTTCTCTATCATTTTTGCTTCATAGCTGAATCCAGAAAAACTTACAAAGATAATCATGGATGTAGCTAAATAGAAGATAAACAGAACTTTATTTTGTATTAAAAGGTCGAAAAGAGAAATAAACTCCACATTAGCCAACAATTGAAGCGGCATCAAATAAGACCAAATATTCAAATAATGCAGCAATGAGTATTTGCTTAAAGGTGAAACGAATTCAAACGACATGAATTCAATACTTATAAAAATTACTATGAGTGCGATTGCCAAAGGCATTAGTTTCAAATGGGCGCACAAAACAAAAGCTAAAGCGCTGCAGGCACACAAGGAAATAATAACCGCTACCAAATATAAAACCAAAAATGTAAAAACATTTATAGAATAAGGACATCCTTGTGCAAAGCTCAAAGATTGCACCGGTACAGATAAATCAATATGCCCAAAATAGATATCTGAGAACAAAAAGGCAAACACAAATTGAAGAACATAAAATAATATGGTCAAAAATGAAAGAGCTGTGTACTTAGAAAAATAAAGTTTCCTTTTTCCATTAATCGTTGAAGCTGCATAAATTAATTGATGCTCTTCTCTTTCAACAAATATGCAATTCATCAATAAATATAGTAAAAATAAAAATGTCGAAAGAATTATGATTGGCGATTTTAATAAAGACTCTAATCCTAAAGAAGGCTGAACTGTTAAACTTTTTGCTATAGTTAAATTTTCATATGCTTCATATGTTTTTCTTGCCCTTTGTCCAGCAGTTTCACTTTTTAAAAAACTAGGAAGCTGTTCATAATCTTTATATTGATCTTCAATCTGTTTTTTAAAATCATCATAGGTCAAAACTGTGGAAACTTCTTTTTGTAGTTGTTTTAAAGTTGAGAGTTGATATTGGATCGTATCGTATGAGATTCCTGATTCTAGTTTTTCATTTTGTTCTAAGATCCAATCGATTCCATATTTGTTACTTAATTCTTCAATGTGATTAGGATTTAAATAATATTCATATTTATCAATTTCCTCTTGAATCATATTTAAATCTATAGTTCCTTCTTTAATCTGCTCATGTGTAAGACGATAGGTTGATAGATCCATTTCAGTTTGCATCATCGAGATACAAAGAAAAGTTGTAGACAATAGAAAAAGGAGAAGAATGGTTAATGTTTTTTTCGTATTCGCAAAAAACTTTTTGATTTCATTTCTTACCATACGCATCACCGCAATAATACAAATAAACTTCCTCTAAATCTGGATATACTGTCATTCCTTCATGGCTTTCTTTTGCTATATAACGAATCATCAACTCATCTTTGATATAAGATAAATTGCTAATCTTATATTTGTCTTCATAATCTTCTAGTTCATTTCGTTCAATTTTCTTTGTATAAACACTACCGTAAATTGAATCGGTCAAAGATCGTATTGAACCAGATTTTATACAGCGTCCACCTTTTATGAGTAATATTTGATCCGCAATAACATCAATATCACTGACCACATGAGTAGCAATCAACACAATTTTTTGATGACCGACTTTCGCAATCAAATTTCTTAATTCAATCCTCTTCTGTGGATCCAATCCAGCTGTAGGTTCATCAAGAACAAGAATATCCGGATCACCTAATAAAGCCTGTGCAAACATAGCTCTTTGTTTCATACCACCCGAAAATGTTGATAACTTATCATCTAAATTTTCATACAAATCAACATTTTTTGAAACACGAATGATTTGTTCCTGTATTTCATTTTTCATTATCCCTTTTAATGCTGAAATATAATTTAGATTCTCTCTAAGAGTAAAATCATCATACAAACAAAAATGTTGCGGCATATATCCAATATGTTTTAAAAAAGATGAATCAACTTCTTTCTCATTAAACAAGATGGAACCTGATGTTTTATCTAGTATTTGAACAATAATTTTCATCAATGTAGACTTACCAGCACCATTTGGACCTAAGAGCCCATGTATTCCAGGTACAAAAGCATAATTAAAATCTTGCAGGACCAATCGATCTTTAACATAGGCTTTATTTAAATTACGAATCTCAAGCTTCATAAAATCACTCTTTCATATATTCATCTAATTCTTTTTGTATACGCTCTATTTCTTTATCCATGCCCATGTCTTTTAGTTTCTGGCTCAACTCTTTTATATACTCCAAATTATTTCTCCAAATTATTTCCATCCGAATAAACCTGTGATCCTTCTAATCCTGCGATATAATCTACCAGTTCCATTGATTCTTCAGTATAGGTTGGTTTAAACCCATCAATTTTTCTTGGAGCATAGGCTTTAACTTCCTCTTCTAGAGCCCTGGTTACATCAGTCGAAATCATAGAAGTCTGGGTTGCCTTTTCTGTATTTACCATTGCGTTGATCCCACCATATTGATTTGGCATTAATAAATCATCTCTTAAAGGATATACAAGACCATCTTTAATTTCATAGTCTTTTCCTTTTAAACCATATGTAAACAAATCACAAAAATCAGAATCCGTATTCAATAAATACAAAAATGTTAAACTATCTTCCACATTGTCTGATGTCTTTAAAATTCCATACCCTGTATTAGTATTATAGGATCCATATGATTTTTCTTCTAAAGGAATAAACACTCGATTTGGATACTTTATAGATGTACAATCATCAAAAGCAATCATAATTTCTTTTTTGGCACCATCTTCTGTAAGTGTGCTTCTTGAAAGTTCTGTCATCCCGTCTTCAATCAATTTTGTCTTGATGATATAAAAATCTTGATAAATCTTTTCATCCATTAGATTAACAACCTTATAGTCACTATTCTCTTCTTTTATATAAATCGTACTATCAAATAAAGGAGCAAATACAGGATCATACACATCATGGACAAACGCACTAAAATGAGTACCTGAAAAGAATGGAATATATGCTTGATTTGTAACTTGATCTCCTGCCTTTACAATGTTTACAAAGTTATCAAAATCATTAAAATATCCCTTATCATTCAATGTAAATAAATGGGCAATTTCTTTAGGAACAAACATTCCTTTTTGTGACAAACAATATTGATTTGCCGGTATATAAAAATTTTGTCCTTTATAGCATTCTATATTCCATACCATTTCAGGTAATGTATCTAGAAGTTGTTTCTTCATCTCATCTTTCATAACTTCATTTAAATCAATCATCATATCCACATTTTTAAATTGATTTTTGACAATATCGGCTGATTCATCATGATAAGATGAAAGATTCATATCCTCTAAAAAGCTTTTAGTATAAGAATCTGACAAATTGTTGCTAGGACTTTGAATCTTGAAAACAACATGAAAATCGTATCCCTTCTCTTCTAATAGCTTATTACATTCTTCTGTATAATCATTAATAATCTCTTGTGGTTGACTGGAATTTAAATCCAAGGATTCTCTATCATACCAATTTGCATCCTCATAAAAATTCATGTAAAAAGTGATTTCATTATCTGAATTATTAGAACATCCAGAAAACAAACACACTATTATAGATATTATTATCAACGATTTGATTTTGGTACTCATAAAATTCACCTCCAAAAGTATAGACTGAGTCCTCAAGAACCCAGCCTATACTTTACTAAGAATTATATGTTCTAGTATTGAGATAACTTCCTCCTGCATAATATGCACAATTTGCACTAAGGCGACCTCCAGGATACCCAGAAACTACCAATTGTCCTGTATAAATTTCCTTATTTAAGCTGTAAGTTCCAGCATTTCCTTTGACATACCCAACAGTTCGCTTTGTTGTCACTGGTGAGCCTCCATATTCACTGATTCTTGCTACAACTCCAGCTACTCCAGCTGATGTAGAAGGTTCTAAAGTGGTGGTAAAACTATTAGCATGAACACCTAAGCCGGAAATACCAAACAAAATAAATGCAGAGCATAAACATCCTATAATTTTACTTTTATTCTTTTTCATAAATTCATCACCTACTTTCTGTTTATTATGATTTTGCAAAATCTATTTATGTATAAGCTTATCTTCATTTACATAATATAAATAAATAAGAATGTATTCAATATTTATTGTGCAAGATGACTGATTTTTGATTAAAATGTCTTAGTTATTCAATGGAATCAATCAAAGAAAATTTAATGGAATTTTTGATTCTAATATGAGTTATAATGTTTTACAATTCCAAGATAAATACGGACTTACTGGTATGATTAATGATGATTCAGGAGTTATCGGAGTGTCTACAATGAAATCATTATTAACCAGTAAAGAAGATACTGGACGTTTAGCATTGGCATATGATTGCTCAACCGTATTGAATGCAAAACAAGCTAGCGATTTATATAATTCAGGTTACAGATACATCGGTAGATATTTAACTGGAACTGTAGGAGTAGGAGCAGAAGAAAGATCAAAAGCACTAACAATTTCTGAGATTAAAGCTATCCAAAACGCAGGATTGTCTATTTTCCCAATCTATCAAGATGGAGGATACTATTCTGAATATTTCGGAAAAACGCTTCAAGGAAGTTATGATGCAGTAACAGCAATTCAGCGAGCCAAACGATTAGGATTTACGAACGGAACTACAATTTATTTTGCGGTCGATTTTGACTGTCTAGAGTATGAGACAGATGGTTTAATTATTCCTTATTTCAGACAGATTAATACTGTATTTAATCAATCTGGAATTAATGGCAAACATTATAAAGTTGGTATCTATGCACCAAGATACGTTTGTACTAAAGTATATGAAGCTGGTTTAGCCGAATATTCATTTGTAGCAGACATGTCTACTGGTTTTAGTGGGAATCTAGGATACGCTATTCCGGAGAATTGGGCTTTTGATCAATTTTTTGAGTTTACTTTTTCATCTTCACCATCATTTGATTTAGATAAAGTTGGTTTTTCTGGAAGAGATTCAGGATGTCGTCTGTGTGAAAATCAACCTGATTTTTCAGATGATGAATTATTGCAGGAAGCAAGAGAAAAGTATGTTAAGAATATAGCTAAAGCTACAGGATATTTAGATAAAATTGTAGGAACTGAGTTAAGTTTTGATAACGCAGAATATAATCTAGGTACAATTGCAGGTAGTGGAGTTTCGATGTCAACAAAATTGAAGCTTTCTACAAGTTTAAATCAACATCCAAATAGTCCTTATAGTATCAATATTAGTTGGGAGGGTGATGATTTAAGTCCAACATGTAAATCTCAAATAGAAGCTGTTTCTGCAATGTATGAGAGTGATGTTGAATTAAGTTCACTTATCACTACAACGCTTGCAGAAATGGCAATTGGAGCAAAAGTTGGGACAATTTCATTCTTGGCAACTCCTATTTCAAGCACAGTGTTAAGAATCAATATTATCTGTGAAACGGATAGTCTAATGGATTTCGCTGGAGTTGTTGGAAATGTTTCATGCGAATTTGAATCTATTATTACAATTAATACATCAGAGTATGGAAAAGAATTCAATCTTGAAACGCTTTCTGTCGCATTAATTGTTGCTGCATGTGCCTGCCTATTATTTGCTGCAGCAAGTGGAAGTGGAACTGGTATTATAGTATCTCTTTTAGAAGCACTTTCCGGAGTTTTAATGCCGGCAGGAGTATAATTTAAAATAGTTGAATAAACTTATTAAATATATGTAAAAAACTTCTAAACTAGAATTGAGATTTCATATATTCAAAGGGATTTAATAACTGTTATATTTTATTATCAAATATCTCTCAAGCCCTTGAAAACACTAAGTTTGTCGCAGGTGAGCTTTCCCTTATTGTTTCCCTTGTATTATATTGTCCCATGAGTTTTTACGAACTCTGATAAGGGAAAAAACAAGGGAAAGAAAATCTTATAAAATAGTATAACACAAAATAAAAGTGACATGGGGAACTGATTGAAATGCTTCTGATTTTTGCAACAAATGATTGATTGAACGATAAGGAGATTTGATACGATGAGAACGATATTTGCAGAATACAATCCACAACGCAACAGCATTGATGTTTATACTTCTGCTGGCTATATGCTCCGCATTGACTGCTGGGAAGCGGAGAAGAATTTAACAACTACTCCCGGATCTGACTGTGCATTAAACGCACTTGCCATTGATGAACCACTTGAGTATGCAAGATTGTATCTTGATGGAACGATGCAAATGTGGATAGATGCGGAAGATTCCTTTTAGGTATACGCAAGAAACGGCGGCTCTGATTTCTCAAAACCGCCGTTAGGATAATAACTTAAAATAGGCGCGCAAAATCACCTGCCCCAGCCAGCGTTTTTTTCTTTCCCCGTAGTCGGGGCAGGTTCATGCGCTATGCAATTATTCTTCTTTAGCTTCTATCAAGCCGATATTTTTTGCTCTGCGTTCCACATAGCAGCATATTTTCCGCCTTTCGCAAGCAATTCCTCGTGGGTTCCAGATTCAGCAATCCTGCCATCACCCATTACAAGAATTTGATCAGCGTTTTTGACAATGGAAAGGGTATGAGCAATCATTACCACTGTCTTTTTCTCTTTTAATAGATTAGCGATGGCCTGCTTTACGGCAAGCTCATTTTCAATGTCAAGAGATGCTGTTGCTTCATCCAAGAGCAGGATGGGGCTATTTTTCAGTATAGCGCGAGCTATTGAAATTCGCTGACGCTCACCGCCAGAGAGAAGATTTCCGTTCTCACCAGTCGGCGTATCGTATCCCTTTTCCATCTTACGGATGAAGCTGTCACAGTTAGCCTCCCGGCAAGCATCCTCGATTTCCGTGTCCGTAGCATTAGGGCGGGCGTGTCGGATATTATCCCGGATGGTATCGTCAAAAAGAAATACGTCCTGGTCTACCATAGAAACTTGTTCCAGTACACGCTCTGCGGCAACATGGTTAATGGGTTTACCTCCAATAGAAATCGTCCCGCCCGTTGCTTCATAATATTTTGCAATCAGATTCAAAATAGTAGATTTGCCAGAGCCAGAGTCTCCGACAATGGCCGTGAGCTTTTGATCTGGCACCGTAAAGGTGGCGTGTTTTAGTACAGGTTCACCGGGAACATACTCAAAATCTACACTGTCAAATGTGATTTCATGGGTAGCTGTGTGAAGCGGCTCCATGCTACCAGTTTCCTCTGGCTCATTCATTACACCCGAGATTTTGTTTTTTGAGATCATCAGGTTCTTATAACTGGTGAGGTCTACAAAAATCGAGTTAGCCAGCTTTGCACAGAACAGGGGCAGCATACAAATCAAAAGGTATTCCACCGTGTTCAGTGTCCCTGCGACCCAGGGGGCATAGGACAGCAAGATAACCAGCGGGCAGGACAGCCAACTCAAGATACCAAAGCCCGCACCAATAGGAAGCACTTTTGCCTCGTATACAAAGCTAATCCGGCAAAACTCCCGCATGGCGTTGATAACAGTTTTGTTCTTCATACCGCCCACACCATAGGCTCGAAAAGTCTGAATACCAGAAACATACTCAACAATGCTACTGACATTCTCCGCACAAATATCGTTCTTTTCTTTTCCGTATTTCCGTACCATGCGGAAAGAAAGCCATAGGCTGGGGATTAAAAGAAGGTCGGCTATCAGCAGGATAATTCCAGCCGGAACATAGAGCGTCATAACAAAGACAATCAACATCAATGACAGGGCAAAATTCTTTGCCAAATCTCCGACTTTATGGGTCAGGATTTTTTCGTAGTTGTTTACGTCGCTTGTAATGGTGTTGATATAATCGCCAGTGTGCCCCTGCGAAAATCGGGACAGTGGGATGCGCTTCAAATGGTCGCCCATAAAAAGCCGAATCTTTTTGCTGACCTCTGCACCGCCAATCTGCGCTTTGGTATAACCGTAGCTGTAAATCAGGATACGAAGAAGAAAAACCACTGCAATTATACCGGTCAGAGCCAGAACACGGTTCATGTCAAATTGGCCCGACCACAAAAACTGCATAACAGAGTAAAGCAGCATAAACAGGCTGCCGGAGAGAAATCCTTCCAGAACGGTTCCGCTGACACCAATATAGAAATTGTGGTTCTTTTTCAATACATCATGCTCATTCATGCTGCTCGCCTCCCTCCAACTGATAAGTGATATTCCGGGCTGTTTCGTAGTCTTTCCACGCATTTCGATAGTAGGCATTGTTCTTACGAACTTCCTCATGGGTGCCAGCGCTGGTAATTGTATGATTTTCCACCACAGCCACCCGGTTGCACATTTTCAAAGCACTCAAACGGTGTGCTACTACAATGACTGTTTTGCCTTTGCATAGATTTTGAATAGCTTTATCAATCTCCATCTGATTTTCCGGGTCAGAGGCACTTGTGGCCTCGTCCAAAATTAAGATAGGTGCATTTTTCAGAATTGCACGGGCAATCGCAATCCGCTGTTTTTCTCCGCCAGAAAAGCGTGAGCCGAAACTGCCCACTTTTGTGTCATATCCATCCGGCAGGGACATGATAAAGTCATCAATCTGTGCCTCTTTTGCAGCAGCCCGCACTTCTTCCAGAGTAGCGTTACTACCCATGCGGATATTTTCCAGCACACTGTCACGGGTGAGGAAAGTCTTTTGAAATACGATGGCTATATTTTTCAGAATGGTATCGTAGTCAAGCTCCTTGACATTTTTGCCGCCAATCAGCACTTCGCCTTCCTGCACATCATAGAACCGGGAAATCAGTTCAATCACAGTGCTTTTACCGGCACCAGATCTGCCCACAAGAGCCATGCGCTCGCCATCACTGATTTTGAGATTGACACCATGCAGCACATCGGTTTTTCCGTCATAAGAAAATCGAACATTCCGAAGCACAATATCATGGTTTTGGGGGAAATCTGTTCCACCCTCATAAATCGGAATATCCAGTATCTCTTTGGTTTTGGTGATAGCGTTTAGTACATTTGCAAAGTTTGTTCCCAATTCCTGCAAAGGCCTGATTTCAGTTAAATACATAGAACCGACATACAAAAATAGCAAGAGCGTACTGGCAGCCAGTGAGCCTTTCAGGAAAAACATTCCGCCGATTGGAACCATCATCAACATCCCACATTCGATGATAACAACAAAGGCCGCATAAGGTGGCCCCATGCGCCGGGAAGTTTCATTCCACATGGCGTTTTCTTCCTGGATAGCGTCTGAAAACTTTTGAAACGATTTGCTCCCCATGTTATAGGCTTTAATCAATTTCATGCCGCTGATGTACTCAATCATAACCGAGTTCAGTGTGGTAATGGAGTGATTGGCCCGTTCCATCAGGTCATCCGTATTGCGGAACATCATCCCCATTACAACAACAGCAAGGATCAGCGGAACCAGGGAAATCAATGCCAGAGGAATATTGACGGTCATCAGATAAATAAAGATGACTACCGGCCCCACCAGATAGCACACAAGGTCAGGAAGGTTATGGGCCAGAAACAGCTCCAACTTTTCAATATCTTCATTCAGAACCGTTTTTATGTCCCCGGTGCGCCGTTCATTCAAGGCCCCTAAAGGCGCTCTGGCCATGTGTTCTGCAACCATGCAGCGCACTTTGAAAAGAGCGCCATAGGCCCCTTTGTGGGCTGCTACGCCGGAACAGCCAAACAGGGCAAACCGCAAAGTTACCGCCACTGCAATCATTACCACGGTATGTACAACAAGTTCCTGCGTGCAGGTATGATTGAAGGTGGCGTCCATCAGCCGGTAAATTCCAATGTAAGGGACGATAATGCAAAGACCGCTGACCGCCGATAGAAAAATTGCCAGGAACAGCCAGATTTTTTGCTCACCGGCCCAGTGGAGCAGCAAAGCTACTCTGTTTTCTTTTTTCTGTTTCATAGATCACCTCTCCTTTCCATCTGAAACAGAGAACAGCTCTCTCAATTTCGGGAGGGCATCCATTGTAACTGGTACATCATCGGGCATTTCGCCCTCGTCAAAATGCAGGACACGGGAGCAGGTACGGCAGACAAATTCAAAATCGTGGGTGACAATGAAAATAACCTTTCCCATATTGGACAACCGGCGGATCAGTCCCGCCACCTGCGTCATACTGTCAAAATCAAGGCCGCTGGTCGGTTCATCGAATACCAGCAGATCTTTCCCACAAATCATGCTAACAGCTACAGCTACTCGTTGCTTTTGACCGCCAGAAAGCGTGTTTGGATGGCGCTCCCGATATTGGGTAAGGCCTAATTCCTCCAAAGTTGCATTTACCAGTGTTTGATCTGGATTGCGTATACCAAAGGAGCACTCTGCCGCCACGCTGTCAGCGAAAAGTTCATAATTCACATCCTGCATAACCATGTAAGAGCGTTTCAGCCTTTCCTTACGCTCAATCGGCTCGCTTTCCCACAAAAATTGTCCATCGCAGTCTTTGTGAAGCCCACAGAGAGCGCGGGAAAATGTAGTCTTTCCAGCTCCGTTGTGGCCGACAACACCAATCACTTCGCCCTTTCCGGCGGATAGCTCAATGTCATGCAAAATTGTTTGCTTCTTGTAACGGAGCGTCACATTCCGCAGCTCCAATACAGGGGTAGGCGCAGGCAAGTGGGCTTTTTGCGGGAATACCGCCTGTAGATCAACAGCTCGCAGCCCCATGTGTTCACGATCAGGTTCAGATAGCTGCCAAAATTCTTCCGGGGTGTATATTCCTTTGATTTCTCCTTTTTCCAGATAAACAATTCGGTCAGCCAACTCCATCAGGTAGTACAGACGATGTTCCGCTATCAAAACTGTTTTGCCCTGTTTTTTTATCAGCCGCAAATGTTCCTTTAGTTCTTGGATCGAAGTCATATCCAGATTAGAGGATGGTTCATCCAATAGATAAATCTGTGGGTTCATGGCATAAACAGAAGCAAAGGCGATTTTCTGCTTTTCTCCGCCGGACAACTCAAAAATATTTCTGTTTCGCAGCTTTTGAATATGCAAATCTTCAGTTGTCTGCTCTACTCGCTCAGCCAATTTCTCAGGAGGGCGAGCTTCATTTTCAATTCCAAAGGCAATCTCACTGTCTGTATCAACATTGAAAAACTGCGTCCGTGGATTTTGGAAAACGGAGCCAACCTTAGCGGCAATCTGATACATGGGGATATTGCTGATTTCCTGACCATCTACCAGCACACGGCCATGAAGCTCCCCCTGATAAAACTGAGGGATCAGTCCATTCACCAGCCTTGTAATCGTTGTTTTTCCGCACCCGCTGCGGCCACAGAACAGGACGAATTCTCCGTCCGAAATTTTCAAATTGATGTCGCGCAGCCCACCATGTTCCTGCCCCGTATAGGAAAACGATACATTTTCAAACTCAATCAACCGATCACACCTCCTCGCACACATAATTCAAAAATCAGATAAGCTACGGCAACGGCCATGACGCCCCAATCGGAAATTCCGCATTTTATCTGGACAAGACAGGTGCGTGGATTGGGATTTTCAATTCCACGAGTGACAGAAGCAACAGAAAGATCATCCGCCGCTTTTGAAGCTGCCATCAATAAAGGCACATAAATACACTCAACCGTCATGCCCGGATGTGTTAAAAAGCCCGCCAGAGATGGTGAAACATCTCTCATTCGCATAGCGTCTGTGATATAGCGCCAGTCCTCTTGAATAGTTGGAATGTACCGCAGCATAACTGCCATAGGAATTACTAACTTTTTGGGTGCGCGGACACGGTTCATAGCAGACAGGAACTCATTGACTTTTGTAGTAGTCAGAACAATCCCAGCCAAGGTTCCGCACGCATAGACCTTATGAAACAAGCCTAAAAAGGCAATAAACATTGTCCGCAGCGTGCCTGTCATTTCTGCCATGATCCAAACTGTCAGGGCACAGATGACCGCATAAAAGCATACAGCCTTAATGACATATTTCCACTTTCCAAAGAAAGCCCCCAATATCGCAATCAGCATAACAAGGATAAATTGATATGCAAGTGAGGGCGCAAACATGGACGATAAAACACACATAAGAATAAGAAAGAGCTTGGCCCGTGGGTCGAGCCAAAGCTCTTTCTTGTGGCGTTTACCGCTCATGCTGTAATACCTGCTTTTTCAAACTGCTTTTTCAGCATTTTGCAGCCTACAAAAGCGCTGATTGCAGATGTAATGATAACCGCAGCAAACATGGCAATCAGGATGCCGGTATTTGCAGTTGCCTGCATGGTGTCGATGTAACTCTGTTCAGTTCCGTTCCCCAACATGGTCTGCGCCCAGCCGTTGGGGTCAGCAAAGAACACGATATATGAACCAGTGCCACCGAGAGAGAACAGGATATAAGACAGGCTGTTGAGTTTTTTGCTTTTGTACTGCCCTACACCAGCAACAAAGTCCGCGACAATCGCCATGATCATGTAGCCCAATGCAAAAGCCCAGTGCATACCAGTCACGAACCAAATAATACCCATGATAACGCCCATTATAGAAAGGCTCCAACGCTTATGTACTTTTGCAATCAGCAAAAGATAAATGGGGCCAGCAAGCAGCCCACCTCCTGCTGGCATGAAAAAAGTAAGTACAGGATTCGTTGCAAAAAAGACACCGCCCACCAATACAAAAACAAATAACAGTGCAGTAAAAATACCTGTTGTTACAAGGTCTTTCACTGTCAGACCTTTGTTCATAGAATTTACTTGATTACTCATTTTGACCTCCTACCTTTCATTGTCTTGACTCGACAAGTGGTTTGTGATATTCTTCGGTTAGATACCTCTAATCTTCGTCTAATACAATACGCATTTATCGAACAACATTCAATAGGTTCCGGCAATGTTCGTCTGTTCCTTTCAAAAGTTCGTCTAATCGTTGCAAAAAGGAGGCGGTCTGTTTTCATGTCTGAAATTATTGACCAGTTTTATACACCGCTACTGATTGGACACGGTTTTATCCGTGACCCAGACAACCAGCAATATGGGGCATTAGGTGACTGCTGGAAACTTTCTCCCGAAGTTGGAGAAGGCACCTACTGGACTTATGGACAGAAAGACTTATATGATATTAAAATCCATAACTTTTCCTTCCACGAAGATTTCATGTTGGAATGCTCCATGCCGGAATGTCTGAGTATCACTCGGTATGACTCTATTTCCGGGGAGGAATTATCTCCATACCGTAGACTGTCTGCCGGTTGTATCAAAACATTTATTGGAGGCTACGCTCCATACAAGGCTTTGATACATAAAAATATTCCAATCCGTTCGGTTGGGATTGAGATTGCACCGGCATATTATGAGGACTACCTGAAAAAACTGTACCCGGAGGCACAGATCAATCCTGTGGATGCATTTCGGAAGATCGACCAAACATCCGACTTTCCAGAAATGTCACGGTTACTCACAGAAATCAAAGACTATCGCGGGGAAGGGATTGCAGCAAAACTTTTTTATGAGGGTAAAGTCGCAGAAGCTGTTTCAATAGTGGTGGAATATCAGAAGAAACATCCTGATAAACCGGCCCATAAGCTCTCTCAACAGGATATTGAAAATCTCCAAATAGTTGCCGCTTATCTTAGCGATCACTATGCTTTTGATATTCCTCTGGAACGGCTAACACAGATTGCCTGCATGGGAACAACAAAGCTCAAAAGCTGTTTTAAGAAATACTACGACTGCACCATCACGGAATATGTTCAACAGCGGCGCATGAGTCAAGCAGAATATCTGCTGGCATATACAGAGCTGACAGTCGGGCAAGTTGCCCAAACAGTAGGCTATTCCACTTCAAGCCGATTTGCAGAATTATTCCGTAAAAGCACTGGATTGTTGCCACTGGAGTACAGAAAAAACGCACAGCGAAAATAAAATGAGTGCCAGAGGAAACTCTGGCACTCGTGAAATTTTTCACCCACATTCTAGTCGGGCTTAGCCATGTGTGGAATATATACGGAATGCATCGTCAATATTCCACTGCTGCTTGCGGTTGTTACCAAGATAGTGAGAGCTCATCTGAACACAAAGTTTCCATTGCCCTTTTTCGTACCTAAACGAAGTAAGATTTCATGTGCATGCTCATCACTGAATTTTTAGAATAATCTGTCCTAGCACGAAAGTAAATATGAATAGTTTCTAATAGTTTTTTAATAATATCCTCTGGCTTCTTGCCATCCTTTTACATACCACCTAATTCCAACATATACCAGTTGCACCAATAATAAGAGAAATAGCATATTGATCGGCAAGACTGTCTTTATCCAATCTCCAAAGTAGATTGTTATTTCCAGGCTTATAAGTGTTACCAGTATGGTAATCATATCCCAACAGTATTTCTTATATAGCCCTGCAATCTTTATCCCTATAAACGCTACAAGTATTCCCGCACCCACCAGACATCCACCGCAGATCAGTATTCTTATCAGCCAATATACAATTCCGGCAACGACAGGATTGGATATTCCATTACTAATCTGTGCCATGTTCTTTCCTGTCAGTATAATCCACCCTGCAATGGTCTGTATAAAAGTGGCGATTGTATCAAAGAATACCACGCAATCAGAAATAAATATTTTTGACCGTATCATCTGAAAAAGAGTAGTTGATACGGAATACCATATCAGCAGAAACATCAATGCTTCATACATGGCTGTTTTTGTTTTATATCTGCCTGCCAGTTTTTCTCTCTGCGTATCATACTTTTCCTTGGCTTTCAGATAAGCTGTCAGGTTACAGTTCCCACACTTTTGATAGAGTACCGGCTTTTCAACCGGTATCTCTACTTTTTTCTGATGAGAGAGTGCATAGTCCCGTTCCTGTTCTGCCTGCCTTAGCTTATCTTGACATTCCTCTGTCATGATTTCGGCAGCGTGCGTTTTCTCTTTCTCGCTCTGCAACAATTCTTTTGTTTTCCTCAAGTCGTTCTTTAAGGCTTGAATGTTCCCTGCT